>DATFCB010000439.1:0-13860 GCA_035253525.1 Pyrinomonadaceae bacterium
AAAGGCGCTAAGAAGAATTAAAGTTGTATCGCGCGGCCTTCCTGGCTGATGGACTGCTGTGCTGCTTCGAGCAGGCGCACGACGCGCAGGCCGGATTGTCCGTCGGTCAGCGGGCGGCGTCTCTCCGTGATCGCGCTCAGGAATTCGTCGCAGACGTAGTGTAGGGCTTCCGTTTGGTCGAGTTTGGGAACCCACACGTCGCCCGTGCGGTAGCTGACCAGCGTCTTGTAAGCGACCTCGGGGTCTGCGGCCTCTTCGACCAGCACGCCCTTGTCGTAGACGCGCACCTTCTCGGTCGGCTCTATGTCGTCGTAGACGACCATCTTCTTGCTCCCGGCAATCAGCGTCCGGCGAATCTTGACGGGCGAGAGCCAGTTGAAATGAAAGTGCGCGATGAACTCCTCTGGGAAGCGCAGCATCACATACGCTATGTTCTCTATCCCGCGCTCGACGTGACAACTCCCCGTGGCCGTCAGGCTCAACGGCCGGCGGTCCAGCAGGTAGTCCATGATCGCCAGGTCGTGCGGCGCGAGGTCCCAGACGACGTTGATGTCGCGCTGGAAGAGGCCGAGGTTGATACGTGTCGAGTCGAAGTAGAGCAGGTCGCCAAGCTCTCCGCCCGCGACCATCTCTTTGATCTTGCGGACTGCGCCCGTATAGATGAACGTGTGATCCACCATCAGGGCAAGCCCCTTGCGTTCGGCCAACTCGATTAACTCTTCGGCCTCGGCCACGCTCGCCGTGAAAGGTTTTTCGACAAGGACGTGCTTGCCGGCTTCGAGCGCGCGGCGTGCGAAGTCGAAGTGCGTGTGGACGGGGGTGGCGACGACGACGGCCGCGAGTTCCGGGTCGTCGAAGAGTCGTAAGCAGTCGGAGGTCGTGCGCGCGGAGGGGTAGCGGCGGCCCAGAGATTCGAGGCGCTTCGCGTCCACGTCGCACATCCAGCGCAGGGCGGCCCGCTCGTTCTCCGCAAAGTTACGCAGCAGGTTCGGCCCCCAGTATCCGCAGCCGATGACGCCGATGGTGATAGGACTCATCCAGACTCCGTAAATTCCCGGACAGTTTCCGCGACGTGCATTATCTGCTTTTCCGTCAATTCTGGAAACATCGGGAGCGAGAGCACACGCGCGGCCTGGTGCTCGGCCTCTGGGAAGTCGCCGGGCTTGTGGGCCAGAAAAGAGTAGGCCGGTTGCAGGTGAATCGGGACGGGGTAGTGTATGCCTGTCTGGACGCCCGCTTCGGTCAATGCTTTTTGCAGCCGGTCGCGCGCCTCCGTCTGCACGACGTAAAGGTGGTAGACGTGCTCCGCGTAGGGCATCACGCGCGGCAGGACCAGACGGCTCCCGCTCATCAACTCGCCGTACCGCGAGGCGTGTTCGCGCCTAAGCGCGTTCCAGCGGTCGAGATGTTTGAGCTTCACCTTGAGCACCGCGCCCTGAATCCCTTCAAGCCGGAAGTTGTAGCCGATGATTTCGTGATGATACTTGCGCTCGGAGCCGTGGTCGCGAAGCAGCCGCAAGGTGCGCGCGACCTCCGCGTCGTCAGTCACGACCGCGCCGCCCTCGCCGTAAGCGCCCAGGTTCTTGCCGGGGTAGAAGCTGAAGCAGCCTGCACGCCCGAGCGCCCCGACGCGTCTCCCTTTGTAGCGAGCGCCGTGGGCCTGCGCTGCGTCTTCAATCACGATGAGATTGTGCCGCTCGGCGATGTCGAAGATGGGGTCAAGGTCGGCCGCCTGTCCGTACAGGTGCACGGGCAGGATGGCGCGCGTGCGCTCCGTGATGGCGGCCTCGATTTTCGCAGGGTCAATGTTGTAAGAGACGGGGTCGGCGTCAACGAAGACGGGAGTAGCATTGGCGGTCGAGACGGCCTCGGCCGAGGCGAAGAAGGTGTTGGCGGGCACGATCACCTCGTCGCCCGCTCCAACCCCGCAGGCCGTCATCGCGAGTTGAATGGCGGCCGTCCCGTTGCTCACGCCGACGCAGAAGCGCGCGCCCACGTACTCCGCGAACGCCGCCTCGAACGCCTCGACCTCGCGCCCCAGGATGAAACTCGCGCTCTCGACGACGCGCGCAATCGCCCCGTCCACCTCCGCCTTAATCGAACGGTACTGCGCCTGTAGGTCAACAAATGGAACCATAATAAGGGATGAGGGATGAGGGATGAGGGATGAAGGGATTGAGTGAACCACTCACTGAATTATTGATTCAATGGTTTTCACTTCATCCCTCATCCCTCATCCCTCATCCCTCCTAATAACCTTTGCTGGATTGCCCGCGACGATTGAGCCGGGGGGGACGTTGCGCGTGACGACAGAGCCTGCGCCGACGATGGCGCGCTCGCCAATCTCCACACCGCCGAGGATGGTTGCGCCCGTGCCGACGCTGGCCCCGCGGCGCACGATTGTTTGCACGACCGTCCAGTCTTCGTCGGTCTGAAGCTGGCCGTCGTCGCGCGTGGCGCGCGGGTACTTGTCGTTGATGAACTTGACGCCGTGTCCGATGAAGACTTCGTCCTCGACGGTCACGCCCTCGCAGATGAAAGTGTGGCTGGAGATTTTGCAGTTGCGCCCGACGCGCGCGCCCTTCTGAATCTCGACGAACGAGCCGACCTTGGTGTTGTCGCCGATTTCGCAGCCGTAGAGGTTGACGAAGTTATAAATGGCGACATCGCGCCCGAGCCGCACGTCGGGCGCGATGACGCAGAACTGGCCCGGCATTAACTCGAAGCCCCGCCCGCTGCGCCGGCATCCGCCGAAGAGGCTTCGCCCGTGCCGTCGTCGTCCGTGTAGTAGCTCGAATAGTAGCCCGCGTAATAGTAGTAGTTCGTCGCCTCAAGCCTCACGTTGTTGAGGACGACGCCGAAGATGTTTGCGCCAACGTCCAGGAGTTGCTGCTTGGCGCGGCGGACGACGGCGCGCGAGCTGCGACCGCCGTGGACGACGAGCACAACGCCGTCAACCATCGTCGAGAGAATCGAGGCGTCGGTAAACGAGATGGCGGGCGGCGAGTCAATGATGACGTGCGTGAAACGGTCACTCGCCATGTTGAGCAGCTTGCGCATCTCGTCCGAGCCCAGAAGCTCCGCCGGATTCGGCGGCACAGGCCCCGAAGTCAGCAGCTTCAAATTCGGGAGCTTCTCGTAAGGCTGCATCAGGCCGTCCAGTTCCGACTCGCCCGACAGGAAGTTCGTCACGCCCTTTGCGTTCGTCACGTTGAAGTGTGCATGCAGGCGCGGGCGGCGCAGGTCGCAGTCAATGATTAAAACTTCAGCGCCCGTCTGCGCGAGCATGACGGCGGTGTTGACGGCCGTCGTCGTCTTGCCCTCCGAGGGCTGGCTCGACGTGACGAGAATCGTCTTCGGCGGCTGACCGGCCGAGGAGAGCAGAAGCGAGGTGCGCAGGTGGCGATAGGCTTCCGCGATGGGCGAGCGCACGTCGTTAATCAGCGCGAGCGCCGTCGTCTCACTCGCCTCCGCAGGGCTGTGGTGTCCCTTACCTTTGAGGCGCGGCCGCTGGTCGGCCCTGTTCGACGGGATCAGCGCGAGCGCCGGCAGGTGCACATAACGGTCAACGTCCTCGATGGACTTGAGCGTGTCGTCGAGGTAGTCGAGCAGGAAGGCGAGGCCGATGCCGACACCCAAAGAGAGCAGGAGCGCGATGATGATGTTGCGCGTGCGCGCCGGGCCGATGAGCACGCCCGAGCGGCTGTACTGCGTGACGCTGACGTTGTTGGCCTTCGTCGGGTCGTCCTTCTGGTTTTCGAGTTCCGACTTGCGCTGTAAGAACGTGTTCAGGAACTGCTTGTTGGTCTCGATGCGCTGGTTGAGCACGCTCAGTTGGAGCATGTCGCGGTTGTTCTGCGTGACGCGGCCGTTCTGCGAGGCGTATTCCTGGCGCAGCCTGGCCTCGGTGGCGGTGGACGCGTCGAGCCGCGCCTTCATCGCCCCGATGACTTCGCGCGGCGCTTTCGTCAGCGACTCTTCGAGCATGGCAATCTGCGCGTCAACCTTCTTCACGTCCGGCCACTCCGGCTGGTAGATGACGAGCAGTTCGTCCCTCTTCTGCTTGAGGGTGTCCAGCTTGCCGCGCAAATCCTGGATGCGCTTGTTGTCGGCCACTTCCGGGATGTCGTTCGGGTCCGTCGCCTTTACAGATGTCTCGTAGAGCGACTTGAGCACCTTGAGCTTGCTCTGCTCGTCGAGCAGTTGCGTGCTGAGTCGCGCCAGCTTGTCGGCCTCTATGTTCGGCATGGGAGCCTGGCCGGAATTCTGTCCCTGGCTGAAGGGGAGGCCCTTCTGCTGTATGTAGTTGAACCTCGTCGCCTCGTCTTCCTCGATGGCGTTCTGGTACTCGGCGATCTTCTCGCCGATTGTCTTGAGCGCCGCCGCGTTGCGCACCGTCATCCCCTCGGCGTTGTTATGCGCGAAGGTGTCGGCGTAGGTGTTGACGATGCGCTGTGCCAATTCGGGGTTGGCGTGCCGGTAGCGCAGGTTGACGAGGTTGGTCCCGACAATCGGGTCCACGGAGAGGTTTGCCGCGAGCGTGTTTTCGTACGGCTCAAGCTTGGCGAGTTCCTGCGGGGAGAGTTGTCCTTCGATCACCTTCTCCGGCCCGACGACTTCGACCCTTGAGGTCTCGGGGGCGGGCGACGAGGGGACTGTCTCTTCGCCGTAGACGAGCCTGCGCAGCGAAGCGCCGATGCTGGTCTGTCCGGCCGAGCCGAAGAACGCGGGGTCCTTGTGCAGGTCGAGCGTCAGAATCACCTGGCGCGCGAGCGCCGGGTTTTCGAGGAGCTTGAGCTGCGTGTTCCAGTAGGCTGGGTCGCGGTCGCCGCCCGTGTTGATGACGACGCCCTGGCCGGTCGTGAGCACGCTTTTCGTCTTCGTGTCTATGAGAATCATCGCCGACGCCTGGTAGATGGAGGGCTGGCGGTACATCTGTACGGTCACGAGCGAGGTGACGACGACGACGAGCGTCAGGATGAGCCACTTGCGCTTGAGGACGATGAAGAGGTAGTCGCGCAGGTGAGTCGGCTCCGACGCGGAGGCACCGTAAGGCTTCGACTGCGTGAGGTCGCCCAGCGGGCGTTCGAGGCCGCGCTCTCCGGCGGGCAGGGGAAGCAAGCGATTATCTTGTGAAACCATAATTCTACACCTTAAAGAAAGACGATGAACGATAGACTGCGGAGGATGAATGGCGGCAGCAGCGCCAGCCGCTCATCTCCCGCCCCAACACAGAAGCGCTAAAGCATACCATCAAAAGCGTACTCACTGCCAAGCGGAAAAGCAGCGGTCAGTGGTCAGTGGTCAGTGGTCAGTTGAAGACAAAACTCGTCGCGGCCGTCTGTTTCAACTGACCGCTGATTACTGACCATTACTTTCAACGAACTCCCTGAGCGCGTGTCGCCAGTCGGGCAGGGGCTGAAGGCCGACGGCCTCTGACAGCAGGCAGCGCAGGCGCGAGTTGCGCGGGCGCGGGGCGGGCCTCGTCAGCGAATCCATACTCACGCTCTCAAGGTTCGACGCGTCCAGGCCGGCCACGGCCAGTGCCTCGCGCGCGAACTCTTCAAAGCTCGCGCCCGCGCCCGCGTTGACGACGTGGTAAACGCCCGGCAAATCTAGTTCGGCCAACTCGCGCAGGCGGCGCGCCAGGTCCGCCGCGTAGGTCGGCGTGCCCCACGCGTCAGAGATGACTTTGAGCGTCGCGCCCGCGCGGCTCAATTCGACGACTCGGCTTAAAAAATTCTTCCCGCCCGCGCCGAAAATCCAGCCCGTGCGGACGATTGTCGTGCGCGCGCAGGCTTTTTGTGCCAGCCGCTCCCCTTCGAGCTTGGCCTCGCCGTAAACGCTCCGCGGGTTCGGGTCGTCGCGCTGCGTGTAAAAGCCCTCCTTCGCGCCGTCGAAGACGTAGTCGGTCGAAATCGTCAGGAGCTGTGCGCCGGCGGCACGCGCACCGGCCGCCAGATTTTCCGGCCCGCGCGCGTTCGCCTCGAACGCTCGCTCGCGGTCAGACTCGCAGCCGTCCACATCCGTCCACGCCGCGCAGTTAAAGACCGCCTCGGGTCGCTCGCGCTCGAAGGCGGCCGAGACCGCACGCGCGTCCGCGATGTTCAGGCTCGCGTGGTCGTGCGCGAAAACTTCGTCGCCGCTCGCGCGGCAGTGCGCGACCACCGCCCGCCCGACCATCCCGCCCGCCCCGGTCACCAGGACTCTCACGGCGCGCCGACCTCCGTCCCGTACTGCCGCGCGTAGAACTCGCGGTAAGCGCCGCTGCGGGCGCGCTCGATCCAGGCGGTGTTCTCCTCGTACCAGCGTATGGTCTTCAAGAGTCCGCTCTGCCACGTCTCGACGGGCCGCCAGTTGAGTTCCGTCTCGATCTTCGTCGGGTCAATGGCGTAGCGGCGGTCGTGGCCTGGGCGGTCCTTGACGTGACGGATTAAGGAGCGCGGCTTGCCGAGCGCGTCCAGGACCGCCCAGGCCACGTCAATGTTGCGGCGCTCGTTGCGCGCGCCGATGTTGTAAGCCTCGCCCGCGCGCCCGCGCTCCATCACCATCTGGATTGCGCGGCAGTGGTCCTCCACGTAAATCCAGTCGCGCACGTTGCGCCCGTCGCCGTAGAGCGGGATAAATTCGTCGTGCATGGCGTTGGCGAGCATCAGGGGGAGAAACTTTTCGGGGAATTGGCGCGGGCCGTAGTTGTTGCCGCAGCGCGTGACGACCGTGTCGAGGCCGTGTGTGTGTGCGGCCGCGCGCACGAGGTGTTCAGCCGCAGCCTTCGACGCCGCGTACGGGCTGTTCGGCGCGAACGCCGACGCCTCGGTGAAGAACGCCCCTTCGTCCTCCGGCAGACTCCCCATCACTTCGTCCGTCGAGATATGTACGAACCGTTTCGCCTTGCGCTCGCGCGCGGCGTCCAAAAGAACCTGTGTGCCAAGAACATTGGTCCGTAGGAATTCGTCGGCTGAAGCGATGCTGCGGTCAACGTGCGATTCGGCGGCGAAGTTAACGATGGCGTCCGCGCCGTCTTCGAGCGCGGCGAGGACCGCCCCGCGGTCCGCTATGTCTCCGCGGACGAAGCGGTGGCGGCCTTCGTCAAGCCCCTCAAGGTTGTCGGGGTTGCCGGCGTAAGTCAGCGCGTCGAAGTTTGTGATCTGGCAAGACTCGTTTCCCTCAAGCGCCAGCCTGATAAAGGCCGAGCCGATGAAGCCCGCGCCGCCTGTCACGAAAAGTTTGAGCATACGTTCCCCTATACGCACGAGCGCCGGTCGGCCTAACACTCCCCGTTTTGACCTGTCTTGAAATCAGCGGGGGGCATGATATAGTACGCCCGGCTAAAGCTCGTATCCTAATTTCCCTTATTCTACATCATATTGACTTCAATGCTGACAAAGCTCCGCCTCAGGCTCTCAGCCTTCATAGACAGAATCGCGAACGCCAAGGCCGATCCATACTTTCTGGCACTCTTCCGCATGGGCTACGCGCTGGTCGCCATCATCGTCGTGTGGCGCACGTATCAGCAGGCAGGCTTCCTCTGGGAGCCCGGCTCCCTGTGGTATAAAATTGCGGTCTACTTTATCTTCCCCGCGCTCGTGGCCCTGTTGCTCTGCCTCCTCGTGGGTTTCGGCGGCCGCACCGTCGTCATCCTACACTTCATAGTCCTGTGTAGCCTCAACTTCGCTTTCCCTAACGTCAGATACCTGGATTTCAGGTTCAACCAGGCGGCCGCCTTCTGGATGCTCTTCATGCGGCTCAACCAGGTCTGGTCGCTCGACGCCGTCCTCGCAAGGGAGCGCGTTAGGCGAGAGCCAGCGCCGCCCGCGTGGCCGGTCCATTTTCTGGGCGTGACCTTGAGCCTGTGGCTGCTCAACGCCGGGTGGCTGAAAGTCGTGGACCCGATGTGGCGAGACGGCCTCGGCTTCTACTATGTCTTCCTGCTCCCCTGGGTCAAGTCGGCCTCTTTCAACTTCCTCTTAGACCACCTGTTCCTGCTCAAGCTCCTGAACTACGCCGCGATGGTCTTCGAGGTCTCGTTCATCTTCCTCTACAGCTTTCGCCGGACACGCTTCTTCGCCACCGTCCTCGCCATCCTCTTCTTCATCTACCTCATCGTCCCGCTGCGCGTTGACCCCGTGGGCCAATTCGGGCTGGTTTACTGTCTGGGCATACTGAGCGTCACGCCGCTGCCCGCGTGGCTCGGCCGGGCGCTGGCGCGGTTCCGCAAAGACGAAGGAGTCGCCGCGGCCGCCGAAATCCCCGCCTGGCACTTGAGGCTCCGCAAGTACCTGATCGTCTTCTTCGCCGTCTACATTATCTACCTCTTCACGGTCTTCCACGTCCGCGCCATGCCGTTTTACGTTTTCAGGAAAGGCTTGGTGACTTTCGTCGGCTACCCGTTCGCGCTGCTCGACGGGACGGAGAAGGCTCTTAAAGATGAGCCGCGCGCGGTGCGCGGGATGAAGTGGGCTGTAGACAAAGTCTATCGTCCGCTGAAGGCCGTGGACGCGCCGCTCTTCCTGCTCAACCAGTACACGACGAGCCTCCAGTTCAACGGCCTCTTCGGCATAGACCACTCGATAGCCATCTTCCTCTACAGGGTCGAGCTGGAGATGGACGACGGCACGCGGCTTGAGCCGATCAAGGTCTTTAACGAAGACATGACGGCCGGACCATATTCCGACGGGCTGTTCACCCCGCGCTACATACAGGGCGCGATGTACGGCGTCACGGGCATGTGCCATAGGCTGACGAACAGGTCCGGCTACACGATGAGCGCGTGGGAGGTTGATCTGCTGAAGAGGCTGATCGGCTTCAGCATGTTCGCAGCGGGCGAGGAGCGGGCCGCGCACGTCAGGCGGGCGGTGTTGAAGGTCCGCCCCATCCTCGTCCCCTACGATTACGTCGGCAACGCGCGCACCTGGGAGGCCCGCGGCTGGACCGATTTCTACGTCTACGAGCCGGCGAGCGGCCAATACAGGATTGAAAACCTGCCCGAAAGGTATCCGCTGCAAATACCCCTGAAGACGTTCTCGGGCGGGCTGCTGGTTCTTGAGCCGTAGGCGCGCAGCCGGACGCGCGGCTGGCCCGCCCGCAGGACCAGGCGAGCGCCCTCCCGGCTGCCTTCTGTTCACCCTTTTCGTGACATTTCAATGGACCCTCGCCGGCAAATTGGCACAGCCGGAAGGGCAAAACACTCCGTAAAACTGTGCCAGAAAAAAAAGCGTTGACAAACCTTCTTGTATGGTATAGAAGCTGTCGCGCTCAATTGGTGCCCAGAGCCGTCGGATGGTGTTGTGCCCTCGTTGTCCCAGACTCCACTGCAAGATGCTCTTCTAGTGCAGTCCAAATAAGACCCTTACTTTATCTCCGGGATCGTTTGAGCCAGTTGATTCCCGATTGCTAAACCCTGTAGGCAATAATCAAGCAGACTTAGAAGGAGCGCCGCACTATGAACCCCCGCAAAAAATCCTTTGCGAAAATCAATTTTGTCGGATCCTTTTTTCAAACCGCGCGCGATCTTCCCGGCCAGTTGCGCCGGCTCGTACGCCCCGTTGCGACCCTCGCCCTGGTCGCCCTTTTAACTGCGGCCTTTCTCTACAACGGCTCTTCGGCCTCATCGCGTAAAGGCCCGAAGAGCAACGCCGCGCCGTCTCTTTCCGATTCCGCGCAGCGGAAAGCCGTGACGGCCGAGGCGCGGCGGCTCTTAA
The DNA here is from genome assembly GCA_035253525.1 of Pyrinomonadaceae bacterium. Classification (GTDB taxonomy): domain Bacteria; phylum Acidobacteriota; class Blastocatellia; order Pyrinomonadales; family Pyrinomonadaceae; genus QHXM01. The sequence continues at coordinate 9,702 of DATFCB010000439.1, forward strand.
AGATTGGGCTCAACTTAGCATTCATACTGCCGCAGGTCGCCGAGACCATTGAGACGTTCGCCGCGGACTGTACGACGGCGAAAACGTCCTTCACCCTCGGCGACACGATCTGCGTGAAAACCAACGGGGTGATAGCCAACGGGAACACGAACCGCTTCGTCAACTTCCTCACACCCGACACGGCCATCGCCAACACCACCGCCACCATCACGACCGACCCGCAGACCTTCCTTTACACGCTCCCGACAACAGCCTCAGTCATCATCGCCGGTAACCCCGCGACGACGCTCGGGACCTGGAAGGCCACGATAGCTGACCCCTCGGACAGCTCCATCAACCCTGCGCCCTTCGACGTGAGCGCGGCCCCGGCCTCAATCGCCACCTACGCCGCCGACTGTTCGACGCCGAAGACGGTCTTCAACTACGGCGACACCATCTGCGCGAAGGTCACGGGAGTTGACACCGGCATCAACCGGCGCATCGCCTGGGTTGACCCGTCAAACTACATCAGGGAGAACGGCGGCAATTTGTTCACGCCTGTGACGACCGACCCGCAATCCGAGTCGTTCGTGCTGCCCTCGACGGACACGACGACGATTGACACCGCGACGATTGATAATCGCGGCGTGTGGACGGTCACTGTCGTCTCGAACACGGGCGGCGTACAGTTGTCGGCCCCCTTCACTTTGCAAGGCCCCAGCCCGACCACGGACCTCGCGGTCACCACGGGCTTCGCCATCGGCGACGAGAGCACGGGCGAGCCGATCACCTACATCGTCAACGTCACGAACCAGGGTCCGAACGACGCGGCGAGCGTCGAGTTGACGAACCCGACGCTGATTAACGCCACGTTCCAGGGCGTCGTCCAGACTTCCGGCGGGACCACTTTCTCCTGCACCGGCAGCGGCCCTGTGACCTGTACGGCGGCGAACCTGCCCGCGGGCGAGTCGGCCGTCTTCGAGTTCACTTACCTGACCGGCTCGGGCGGCTCGACCCTCGTCAACACGGCGAGCGTCACGAGCGCGACCGAGGAGCTTGATTCCACGGACAACAACTCCATCGCGCCGACGGTCATAGTCGGCGGCGGCAACCCCGGCGACGGCTGTCAACTTTCCTGCCCGATCAACATGGTCGTCAGCGCGGACACGGAGCAGGCCGGACAGCCCGGAGCCATCGTCACCTTCGCCACGGAACCCTCCGGCAACTGCGGGGCCGTGACCAGCACGCCTGCCTCCGGCTCGTTCTTCCCTGTCGGCACGACCACAGTAACCAGCCAGTCTGCGACGGGCGGCGGCGTTTGCAGCTTCACCGTCACCGTCATTGACTCGGCCCCGCCGACCATCACCTGTGCGGCAGACCAGAATGAGACGGCCGGTGCGAACGAGATTGAGACCATCGTGACCGTCAACACGCCGACGGCGACGGGCAACAACGTGGCCGTCTCCGGCGTCCGCAGCGACAACCGCGACGTGGTCGCAGACCCGTACCCGGTCGGAACGACCACCATCACCTGGACGGCGACAGACGCGGACGGCCGCATCGCCACCTGTAAGCAGAAGATCATCGTGACCTCGCCCGGCGCGCCGACCATCAGTTGCCCGGCCGACAAGACTGTCAACGCCGACGCGGGCTCGTGCGAGGCGACCGGCGTGAATGTCGGGACCCCGACGACCACCGGCGACGATGTAACGGTCCAGAGCAGACGGAGCGACGACCTGGCGCTTACCGACCCGTACCCGGCCGGCACGACCATCGTCACCTGGACGGCGACCGATTCAATCGGCCGCACGGTCTCTTGTCTGCAAACAGTCACGGTGAATAACGCCAACGACACGACGCCGCCGACGATCACCGCCCCGCCGAACATCTCGGCGAGCACCGTCTCCTGCTCAGTGGGCATTGACGAACTGGGCACGCCGACCGCCACCGACGAGTGTTCGGGCGTCATCATCACGAGCAGCCGTAGCGACGGCCAGCTCTTGAATAAGCCGTTCCCGACGGGGACGACGACCATCACCTACACGGCGCGCGACTCCAACAACAACACGGCGACTGCCACGCAGACCGTGACGGTCACGGAAAGCCCGGCCATTCCGCCGATAGTTGACGCCCCGGCAAACGTGACGCTGTTCACGGGTCCGGGGGCCACCTCCTGCGGCGTGACGGTTGCTAACCTCGACGCCACGCTCGGCACGGCGACAGCTTCGGACAACTGTCCGGGTGTGACCGTCGTGCGCAGCGGCGTTCCCGCAGGCAACACGTTCCCCGTGGGTAACACCACCGTCACCTACACGGCGACCGACCGCTCCGGCAACACGGCGACCGACACGCAGGTCGTGACGGTCGTTGACAACACCCCGCCTGTAATTACCGTCACCGGAAATAATCCTATGACGGTCGAGTGCCACACCGCCTTCACCGATCCAGGCGCGACGGCGAACGACGCGTGCGACGGTAGCCGTACGGTCACGACTACAGGCAGCGTCAACCCGAACGTGGTCGGAACGTACACGCTCACTTACACGGCGACCGATACCAAGGGCAATTCCGCCCAGGCGACGCGCACGGTCAACGTGGTAGACACCACGCCTCCGACCCTGACGATGAAGAACGTCTCGATCTCGCTCTGGCCGCCGAATCACAAGTACACGACCATCAACCTGACGCAGCTGGTGCAAAGCGCCTCCGATAGCTGCGACTCGGGCGTGGACATCAACGACGTGGTGATTACGAAGGTCACCTCGGACGAGCTGGAGAACAGCAGCGGCGACGGCAACACGCTCAATGACATCATCATCGCCGCCAACTGCCGATCCGCGCAGTTGAGGAGCGAGCGTGACGGCGGCGGCAACGGCCGCGTCTACACCTTCACGTTCAAGGTCACGGACCCGAGCGGGAACTCGACTACCAAGACGGCCAAGGTCACGGTTCCCCAAAGTCAGAACGGGGCCGGGGCCGTGGACAGCGGGGTGAAGTACACCGTCAATAGTAATTGCCCGTGACGCCGAGAAGAGGCGACTCGCGCTCTCGCCGGACGGACCCGACCCGTCCGGCGAGAGTGCCGGGACGAATCGCAATCATCAGTCGGCTTTAATTCTTCACTTTTATTTTCGTCCGCGAGAGAGAGGAGTTCGGAGATGAAAAATTTCCTTACCGCAATTCTAAAATCGAAAACGATTCGTCGGCTGATGATTCCGGCCGCCGTCTTCTGCGTCCTGGCGTCAACGTCTTTGCTCTCGGGAGCGCAGCCGCCGACAACGGCGCTGACCATCGTCAACAACTCCGGGTGGGAGCTGCGTCACGTTTACCTGTCGTCCCCGAACACAGACGACTGGGGGCCGGACCAATTGAACGGCGCGGTCATCGGCCCCGGCCAGTCGCTCACGCTCAACATCGCGTGCGACGGTGGTGAGGTCAAAGTCATCACGGAGGACAAAGACGGCTGCTTCCTCTCGAACGTAGTGTCATGTTCGGCCAGCGCCGAATGGACGATCACGAGTAGCGCGTCCCCGAACTGCGGCGGAAGCTACTAGGGCGGCCCGGCCGGGAGGCGTCCCGTACCGAGACCCCAAGCGCCCCCGCCCCCGTCAAGTGCAGTGGCGTCTGGTCGGACCCTTTGGGCCGTCTTGCGAGACTTTGAAGGGCCAGAGAACTTGAGATAAGCAAGGTAATGATCAGGCTACAAATAGGCAATTAACCCCTAAAGGAGATTATGATTATGAGTAAGGTCCGCTTCACCTTGAACATTTTGGCCGCCGTGGTTATCACTGTCGCGGCCAGCTCAATGGCCCACGCGCAGGCGACCCGCACCTGGGTCTCGGGCGTCGGCGACGACGTTAACCCGTGCAGCCGCACGGCCCCCTGCAAAACCTGGGCGGGTGCCATCTCGAAGACCGCCACCGGCGGCGAGATAGACGCCCTCGATCCAGGTGGTTTCGGCACGCTGACCATCACCAAGGCAATCACCGTTGACGGCACGAAGGGGCAGGGCTTCGGCTCGACCCTCGCCGCCGGAACCACCGGGATGATCATCAACATCACGGTCGCCGCGACCGGGGCGCAGGCCGGTAATGACAATGTGACGCTCAGAAACCTGTCCATCAACGGGGCCGGGACCGGGACCAGAGGGATCGTCATTCTCTCGACGGTCACGAACACG
>DATFCB010000440.1:0-4069 GCA_035253525.1 Pyrinomonadaceae bacterium
GCTTTTCCCTTACGAGTGGAGAGAGTAGAAGCTCGCTCAGGGCTTCAGGCAAGTCTTGTCTCAGGCGACTTCACCCGCCTTACGGCTACGTCTCATCTTGAGGCGTAGCGCCAGTCTCCCGAACGTCCATATCCCGGCGTAGTCGAAGAACAGGTCTGCCAGGTCGAAGGTTCTGTACCTGACGAAGATTTGTGACAATTCCTCAAGCGTCACCGCCGCAAAGGCGACGGCGCTGCCGAGCAGCACGCGCGCGGCGAACACACGCACCGTCCGGCACGAGAGGCTGACGTTCAGGAGGAACGAGAGCAGCCCCATCAGCAGGAAATGGCCCAGCTTGTCCCCGCCCGGAATTCTCCTGATGCCGCTGAACAGGGTATGGTACTGGTGGTTATCGGCCAGGAGGACGATTCCGGCCAGCAAGATGAGATAGAGAACTGTGATTAATCTACTCTTCATCCGCGAACCCGCCGAAGCATGATGCCGTCTGAGAATTGGGAGCGCGCGCCCGACGCCTTCAATTTACACCATGAGCGGAGATGAGAGAAACTATGCCGCCGGGAAGCATTTGAATGAAGAAGAGAATTCTAATCCTAAGTGCCGTCGCGCTGCTTCTGCTCGGGCTCGGAGTCTTCTTCCTCGTCGTGCCGAAGGTGGTGGACGGGAAATATAACGCCGTCTTCCACGCCCCGCCTTACGCGGCCTCCGACAGAGCGAAAGAGCTGCACAGGAGATTGACGGTCGTTGACCTTCACGCGGACTCGCTTCTGTGGGATAGAGATTTGATGTCGAAGAACGGCCGGGGCCACGTAGACGTGCCGCGCCTCGTCGAAGGCAACGTGGCCTTGCAAGCCTTCACCATCGTCACCAAAGTTCCGAGGGGCTTGAACATCGAGAGCAACAGCGACGAGAGCGACCTCATCACGCTCCTCGCCGTTGCTGAGCGCTGGCCGGTCGCAACCTGGGCCAGTTTGAAAGAGCGCGCACTCTATCAGGCGCGCAGGCTCGACGCCCTGGCCGCCGGGTCGAACGGAAAGCTCGTGCTCATCAAGTCAGCCGCGGACCTTTCGAGCTATCTTGAGCGTCGTTCGGCGGACCCTGACATTACGGCCGGCTTCATCGGAGTCGAAGGCGCGCACGCCCTCGAAGGAGACTTGGACAACATAGAGGTCTTCTTTGACGCGGGCGTGCGGATGATGTCGCCGTCCCATTTCTTTGACAACGACATGGGGGGCTCCGCGCACGGCCTCAGGAAAGGCGGCCTGACGGAAAAGGGCAAGGAGATGGTCAGGCGAATGCAGGCCGCGCACATGCTCGTCGATCTGGCCCACGCTTCACCGGACGTTATCAAGGACGTGCTGTCCGTCTCCACTCGGCCGCTGGTTGTCTCACACACCGGCGTGAAAGGGACCTGCGACAACACGCGCAACCTGTCGGACGAACAGTTGAAAGCCATCGCGGGCACGGGCGGCCTTATCGGCGTCGGCTACTGGGAGACGGCCGTCTGCGGCAAGGACGCGAAAGCCATCGCCCGCGCGATACGCTATATCGCGGACCTCTTGGGGGTCGAGCACGTCGGCCTCGGCTCGGATTTCGACGGTGCAGTCACCACGCCTTTTGACACGACCGGGCTGGCGCAGATAACAGACGCCCTCATCGAAGAGGGTTTTAGTGAGGAAGAGATCAGGATGATTATGGGAGGCAACGCTGTCAGACTGCTCAGGCAGAGCCTACCTTGAAAGTCCGCCGATAGGAGCGCGCTTAATCATCACCCTTCCGGCTATTCGGCCTCGGCTATCGCAACGTCTTTGTCCACACTGAGCGTCAGTTTTGAGATTCCACGCAGGTCCAGGCTCTTCCACTCGGCAAAATTCTTACCGTCCTTGTCCTCCGCCCTGATGTCCCAGACGGCGGCCTTCTCCTCCGGGCTGAATTTGATTTCGACGCTGTCGCCGTCCAACAATTGTTCGCCCCCCAGAATGTTCTCTTCCCAGCCCGGCGAGTCGTGCGGGGAGACGTAGACGACGTGAATCGTCAGGCCCGTGAAGTTGACCAAAGTGAAATCGAGCGAACCGGGAGAAGCGTGCCGGGCCTCGCTCTCATCGCCCGTCGAAATCGCGCGCGACGAGCAGGCGGAGGAGACTGCGGCAGTAAACAGGCAGATGAAAACGATGGCCGCCTTTTTCAATCCGCCTCCCGGATTAAGCGCGCCGGAAGTTCCCTCCTTCAATCTCGCCGAGATGTTTTCGAGCCCCTTCACGCCGAGAATGATTAACAGTATCCAGAACAGGTAGCGGAACCTGTACAGCGTGCCGACGTTGGAGACGACTAACGCCAGCGCGGTCACGCCGAAGATGATTATCAGGAGCAGCAGCCAGGACGAGAGGCTTCGCGGCTCTCGCCAGAGACCGAGGAGCGCCAGAAACTGGCACAGGTAGATGGCGAGAGTTTCCACGCCGGACAATAGCCTCCCGGCGCTGCCGACGCGCGTGCCCGCGCCGAGCCACGTGTTCGGAAACGGAGACCAGAGTCCGATTTGAAATGCGCGCGGCAGATAAAGGACCAAATCCTTCGAGCTTTTAAACTCGACATCCAGATCAATGGCCGAGCCGGACTCCGGGGAGCCGACGTTGTACCTGTGACGAGTCTCGCCTAAATCCGCGGTAATTCTTTCGGCCGCCTCGGACAGCCGGGCCGTGTAAGTCGGCCGAGCCTTCGTCCTGTCGGGGGAGACGGAGCTTTTGTAGTAAATCACCGCCGGGGCCTGCTTGCCGGGGCCGGCGACCGCTTTGAGTTGACCGCCCCGGCTCGAAGGATACTGTTTGAGCTTGTGGCCGGTGGCGGTCAGGGAGAAAAGCGTCAGCGTCCCGACGGCCAGGATGAGCAGCGGGCAGATCAGGTTCCAATAGAGCAGCCGCCTTTCGAGCACCTGGCGCACGACGAGCAGCGCGAACGCGAAGAACACGACCGCGAAAATTATCACGCCGAACTTGTGACGTATGAGCAGGAGCAGCGCGGTCGCCGCAGTCATCAGCGCCCCCATGCCGGCGGCGCTCACCCAGTTGTAAGTTCGCGTCAGCCACGTCGTCACGATCAGGATGAGTGCGAGAGCGCCGACGATGAAGAGAGGGTCTTTTAGAAACTGCGTCGTGTGCAGTAGAAAAGTGGGCCACAGCGCGACGACGCCCGCCGCCGCGAGGCCGACCCTACGCCCCCCGACTTCGCGGCCCAGCAACATCACCAGGCACAGGATGGCGACGTAGCAGAAGAGGTTGAACGGCTCGGCGCTCAACGTGCTGTAGCCAAGGAGAGGGCTGAGGAGCGCGAACTGGATTGCGATGAGCTTGACGTGCGCCGGCTCGGGTTCCGCCGCCCACGCCCTGAGGCCGCTCTCTTTCAAAATCCCCGCCAGCCGCACGGCCCCGCGCTGATATTCGTAGCTATCGAAGGCGAAGGATTCCATGATGCCGTCGCGGTCTAGAAGACTCGGGACGACCTGCGCCCGGCCGGCCCAGAACAGTGTGACCGCCAAAGCGACGTGAAGCACGGCCGCCGCCGCGACCAGACGCCGGCCGCTCGAAAAGAAGACTGAAACTCGCGCCGCAAGCCTTCGCAGCTTCTCCTTCACGGCACGATTAATCAGTCTCTGCTCCATTCTTCCGTTCTTAAATTAACTGTACCGGGCGGAGCGCTCCTCGACGTGCGCGCGGACGAACTCGATAAAATCCCGCGTGATGGCGTCCGCCGAGCCCGCCGATTCGGGCGCGGGGGCGGCGAAGTTCGCGGCCACCCCGCGCCCGTCGAAGCGCGTCGCAACGAAGAGCACTTCCGCCCCGCACCGTGCGGCCAGATGCATGAGCGGGGTGGCGATGATGACCGGCCCGTTGGCTGTGGCGAACTCGATTGTCCTCCCCTCCTGGTGCTCCCACCTGTCCGGCATCGCGCAGACGAGCCTTCCGCCGCGCAGTCTGCTCCGAACCTCCAGGAGGAACGTCCGCGAGGGCCGGACAGTTTGTGCCATTATTTTGGTCCCGCTGACGCGCATCTGCGGGTCTACGGCGACGACGACCGG
>DATFCB010000441.1:0-3957 GCA_035253525.1 Pyrinomonadaceae bacterium
TGTAGGACGGAATAAAGAGCAGGCCGTCCGGCGTCAACTCTTTGAGCATGAGCGCGCGCCTTTTATCTTTCAACTCGCCCACGGTGTTCTTAACGTCGTCGGGCTTTTCAGGAAGCTCTAAAGCCATCATCGGCCTCTTAATGCCTGCGAATGCCTCGGCCTGCTCCTTACTCCCGAGCCAGACGACGACCACTATCGCCGCCACCAGGAGCAGGACGACGACGGCGAAAGCCCTCAGATGAATGGGTTCGATCATGTGACCATCCTTTGCCGTTGAGCTGTCTTCCGGCCGATTAAATGCGGTAAGGGTGCGGAAGTCAATCTAAATCCTCCTGCGCGGCCGTCAGTCCGAAGCTCCGACGAGTTCGCCTTCGGAAGCTGCCGCCGCCGGTTGGTCTTTTTAAGCCGTAGCGAAATGGATTGGCGAAAAACTCCATACTCAGTAGAGGTCTGAATCGGCGCTGGCGGTTGCGGCTTACCATTGACATGAGAGGGCGATTGGAGTAGTAAGAGGCCGCAACCATCCTCGCGTCCTCGGCTCTCTGGTTGTTCCCGGATTAGATTCGACAGGTCAAGGTCGGTACACCGAGTCAAGCCCAAATGGGTCCGTCACTCTCATTTCGGACCGCCTGAGCATTAACATCAAGCAAGCAAGAGCACGAGCAAAGGAGGACTAAGAAGTTAGTCAGCCTGTGCCAGAGACGTGCGGAAGGAGTCGCTTATGATACGCAGATTCTCACCACTGGTATTGGTGCTTTGCCTCGCGTGCAGTGCCTTCGGGCAAGACATGCGGGATTCGCGCAGCCGAAGGGCGCTCGATAGGGCCGCGAACAACGGGAGACCGCTCCAGGTCGAGATGACGGTTCGCGGCAACGTGACTGCCCAGGCCGTCCTGATTCCCAGGGTCGACGCCCGCCGCATCTTCGGCTCGGAGATCGCCAACAACTACGCCGTGATTGAGGTCAACGTCGGCAACAAGAGCCCGGACGCGGCCCTGATCATCCACGGCATCTTCATAGATTACTCCCGCTGGGCGCTCAGCGGGACATCCAGCCAGCCGCCGCCGAACATGGTGAACGACATCTTGCGGCAGCGCGCCGAGCCGTTCCAGGCTTCGACCATCCCGAGCCAGGTCGCCAGCGAAGAGTACCGCGTGGTGCGCGGCCAACTTCTCGACGCGCAGATGTGGACGAAGCGCAATTGGGTGATGCGGCTGCTGACGTTCGCCGGGAGCCTCGCCGGGGCTTACGCCTTCTCGCTTAACGAAGAGGGAATCATCCGCGGGCTTAACGCCTTCAGCGGTGTGGTCGTGCCGGGCTTCAGGGAAGTCTGGCCGGACGGGACCATCGAGCAACTCAACCGGATCAGCGACTTCGGCTACCAGGCCAACAAGGTGATCCCGAAGCAGGGCTCGGAGGTCATCGTCTGCTTCTTCCCGATAGACCGGTTCCTGACGCCGGGGTTCAAAAAATTGTTCTTGGAGTCGCCGGCGCTTTTCTTCTCGCCGCTCCAGATGCTCGCCGACGCAAAACTCAGGAAAAAGGCCAACATCATTCTGAGTAGTATTGACGACCAGCTCTCGGCCGAGAAGTTGAACAAATCGTTACCGTGCTACCTGCAAATCGTTAATAAAGTGCGCTTCAGGTCAGACGCCGGTGTGGACGAGAACAACTTCGCGGAGCAGCTCAATCGAAGTGCGGACCAGACCTGTTATCGTGAGTTCGGACTGATGACGGGGACGGACGGTAAGATCGCCTTGGGTAATACGACTGGCGATATTGAGGGGTTCAAGAAGTTCATGGCGCTCGACTTCATCAGTCAGATGAGTCTTAACAACGTCAACGTGATGATTGATGGCGTCATGACCATAGACACGACCAACCTCGCCGCCGGGATAAACGAGGTGGCGTTCGACAACGTGGCCGACTGTGGGGGGCCAGAGACGCCCTGCTTCTGGGCGGACCCGGCCGCCGCCGACGGCGTCAGGACCGGGACCCTCTCCGGGTCATACATGACCGGCGGGACCCTCGTGATCGCGGAGGCGGACGAACTGGACATCACGGACCTGAAGGTCATTGCCGAAGGGTCTAACGACCAGAAGCTGCGCTTCTCCTTCAAGCTGACCAAGCCCGTCCCGGCGGACAAGAGACTTCACTTCTCGGTCACGAAGACTCAGGGCGGCACCGCCGGGGCAAATGTGACGACGATAAGCAGCCTGGTCCGGGAGTACCGCGTCGGTTACACGCTCCAACCGCCGAGAATTGAGATGGTGAGCCGGGAAGCCGACACCTTGACAGTCAACGGCAGCAGCTTCTTCGACTTGCCGGACAACGCCCTGGTGGTCGAAATGCTTCCGCCCGGCGGGGGCGACGCCGTGGAGGTTCCGCGAAGCTCAATCAAGGTCAGCCACAACCGACTCGTCTTCCCGGTCCCGGAAAACGCCAGGACGGCCGGCTGCTGGAAGGTCGTGGTCAAGGTCGGCGTCTTCTCTTCGCCACCGATGAAAGCTGGCTGCCAGTGATTCGCAGGCAAGCCGCGGCTCCAGCCGTTTGTGATTGAGTGTGACGCAGAGGAGGTCTCACGCAAAGGCGCAAAGGCGCAAAGAAGACCGCAAGGGGGAAAGCATTCAAACCCTTTGCGTTCTTCTTCGCGCCTTTGCGTCTTTGCGTGAGATGTTTTCTTCAGGGCTACACTCGACTACAAACCGACATCATCCCAACGCCACCCTCGTCAAGTCTCCAGGCAGGCGCGCACTCGTCCCCTCACGTCCTCGACCATGATGCTTGCTCTCTGCTCGTCTTCGGCCTCCGCGACGATGCGGATGATGGGCTCAGTGTTCGAGCCGCGGACGAGGAACCAGCCGTCGGGCGTCGTCACCTTAACGCCGTCGCGCAAATCCATGGGCAGGCGCGCATACTCGTCCCTGACCATTCTCAACACCGAGCGGATTTTATCCGAGCGGCAGGCCAGCTTCTCCTTCAGCATAAAGGTGCGCGGCAACTCGTTGATTAACTGCGAGACGGTTTGATTCGTCTCGGCGAGGAGGTGTAAGACGAGTGCCATGCCGACCAGGCTGTCGCGCGCGAAGTTGATGCGCGGGTAGATGACGCCGCCGTTGCCCTCGCCGCCGATGACTGCGCCGCGCCGCAACATCTCCCCAGCCACGTTGGCCTCACCGATCTTTGAGCGGTAGATGGGACAGTCAAAGCGCGCGGCCACCGCGTCGAGCGCGCTCGTCGTCGAAAGGTTCGCCACGACAGCGCCGCGCTCGCGGCCCAACACGTATTGCGCCGCGAGTACCAGCGTGTACTCCTCGCCAACGGCGCGACCGCGCTCCGAGACAATCGCCAGCCGGTCTGCGTCCATGTCCTGCGCGAACCCTACGTCGCACTCGTGCTCGCGCACCGCCGCCGCCAAAGCGCCCAGGTTCTCCTCGACCGGCTCCGCGCCGCGTGGGAAGAGGCCGTCCGGGGTGACGTTCAGCGGCACGACCTCGACGCCGAGCGCTTCGAGCAGACGCGGCGCGACGATGGAGCCTGCCCCGTTGCACGAGTCAACCGCCACGCGAAGTTTGCGCCCCTCGGGCAACGGGCCGAGCGCATCCAGTATGGTCTTGATGTGCAGATCAATCGCCCCGGCCAGGGCTTCTACGGAGCGCATCTCCGCGCCCGCGACCTTCCTGTATTCGCCCTGATGGTAAATGTCCAGGAGCTGCCGGGCCTGCGCGTCCGCGAGGAAGAGTCCGGCGGAGTTAATGAATTTCAGGGCGTTCCACTCGGCCGGATTGTGGCTGGCCGTAATACAGATGCCGCCGCGCGCACGGCGTTCGCGCACCAGCAATTGCACGGTCGGGACGGGACAGATGTCCAGATCAACCACGCGACACCCGCTTGAGAGCAGGCCCGCCAGGACCGATTGCCGCACCATCTCGCCGGACGTGCGTGTGTCGCGCCCGAT
>DATFCB010000442.1:0-4252 GCA_035253525.1 Pyrinomonadaceae bacterium
CATCCCCCCCTGTCTTCTCCGTGAAAATCAGCGGGCGAAAGCTGGAGCCTAAGACCTTGAGCGTGACGGCCGCGCCCGCGACGTTCTCGCGCCCGTCGTCGCCGCCCCCGACGTGCACATATATCTTGACGAACTCACCCGCGACGAACTTCTTCTCATCAACGAGGCTGATTTGTAGCTCGTCCACCTGGCTGATGGAGCCGTAGTAATCAACCACGCGGCTGTAATCCACGTGCTCCGTGGCCGACGGCGGCGCGTGCGGCGGCTGTGGCGCGGCCTCGTCGAAAGGCGGGGCGACGACGTGCGCTGGCGGCTCTTTCTCCCTGACGACAGGGGCCGGCTCGTCGTCCGCGTTGCTGACCAGAATCATGTCCGGGGGCGGCGGCGGCGCGGTCAGAGGAGGCTCGGGCGGCGCGGCCTGCGCAACCGGCGGCTCGGGCTGAATTGGCCCAGTCTCTGACGGCTGCGTCTGGGGCTGCTCGGCCGGGCGTGTGCGCGCGCCCGCGTCGCGCTCGGTCTGGCGTTTGAGGTCTTCGATGCGTCCGGCGTGGATGGCGGCGCAGATCAGCTTGTGCTGGCGGTTGAGGCGCTCGGCCAGCTTCTTCTCGTCGTAGCCCGCGTCAATCAGGTCTTCGTAGGGCGTGCGGCGGCTGGCGAGGATCGTCCCGCCGACGTAGACGAGCGAGAGGATCAGGGGCGACTTTAAGCCCTTGTCCTCTGTCTGGACATGATAGACCACGCCGTCGTGCTCAACGTCGGTATTGAAGCCCGTAATCACTGTCGTCTGTTACCCGCGATTTTGGAGACCGAAAGCTCTCGAAATTCGGTTTGATGGGGCGGCAAAGATGACAGTAGCACAGGATTTTTCGAGCGGTCAATCACCTTGTTCCGAGAGCCTTTCCGCCCTCTCGGCAACATGCTTGACACGCACCCTCCCATGAACTACGATGCACTTTGTACCATGATTCTCAAGCTCCGTTCAGGCGCATAGTCGCGCGCGCTCTTCCGAAAAGCGCGGGTTGCGGTGTGGCGTGTGGTGTAGACTTCCGAAGGCGAGGGTCTCGATGAAGTTCAACCTGAAAGACTACCTCCCGATCCTGCTGATGTTCGTCGTTGCGGCAGGCTTCGCCATCGGCAACGTGCTGCTCTCGCAGCTCGTCGGCCAGCGCAAGCAGACGCGCACGAAGCTGATGCCCTACGAGTGCGGCAAAGACCCGGTGGGGAGCGCCCGCGAGCGCTTCTCGGTCAAGTTCTACCTGATCGCGATGATCTTCATCCTCTTCGACATTGAGGTCATTTTCCTGATCCCCTGGGCGGTCGTCTTCAAACAGTTCGCCGCCGAGGGCAACGCTTACCGCCTGCTCGTCTACGTCGAGATGATGCTCTTCGTCGTGCTGCTTCTGGTCGGCTACATCTACGTCGTCAAGAAGGGCGCATTCGAGTGGGGCGAGCGAGCGCGGCGCGAGGCCGTGGCGGAGGCGCGTGCGCTCCGCGAAGTGCGTAAGCAGAAACACGAGGCGGGCGAGAAACGCGCCGCCTGAGAAACGAGTCGGAAGGATTTTTCGATATGGGACTCGAACAAAAACTAGGCGAGGCGTTGCCGCAAGTGCTGACGACGCGGCTGGACTCTATCATTAACTGGGCGCGCAAGTCTTCTCTCTGGCCGGCGACTTTCGGGCTGGCCTGCTGCGCCATAGAGATGATGAACGCGACTTCGTCCAGAAACGATTTAGCGCGGTTCGGCTCGGAAGTCTTCCGCGCGAGCCCCCGCCAGGCGGACGTGATGATCGTCTCGGGCCGCGTCTCGCGCAAGATGGCTCCCGTCTTGCGCCGCATCTACGACCAGATGCCGGAGCCAAAGTGGGTCATCTCGATGGGCGCGTGTGCCACTTCCGGCGGCGTCTTCGACAATTACGCCATCGTGCAGGGCGTGGACAAGGTTGTGCCGGTGGACGTGTACATACCGGGCTGCCCCCCTCGGCCCGAGATGCTGATTCACGCCGTGATGATGCTTCAGCAGAAGGTGATGAAAGAATCCGTGCGCGACCGCAGGGACATCCCGGCCGAGGAGGCACGCGAGGCCGTCCCGCCGGGCACGCTCCCGGCATCCGGCGTCTCCGCCACCAACGAGGCGGCCGCGATGAGCGAGTCCGAGCGCTCGCGCCCCTACACGATCCCCTCGCGCCACGAGCGGCGTAGATCGAATTAAAGCGGTGATAAGTGATGAGTGATAAGTAAAAACTTTTTCTCATCACTCATCACTTATCACTTATCACTGATTTTATATGTCTAAAGAAATCGAGCAGGGGAACGTGAGCGCGGAGCCTGAGGGCACGCCGTCTAATAGCGTAACGCCGTCGCCGCTGGTGGCGGCGTTGCAGCGTGCGAATCCGGCGTGGGTGGGTGAAGTCGTGGAGGCGTTCGGCGAGGTGACGGTCGTCGTGCCGCGCGCGTCGGTCGTCGAGGTCTGCACGTTCCTGAAGAGCGAGCCGGGCCTTGAGTTCAACTTCCTGTCGGACATCTGCGGCGCGGACCGCGGCCCCGAAGAGGAGCCACGCTTCGAGGTCAACTACCACCTCTTCTCCACGACGCGCCATCACCGCCTGCGCCTGAAAGTTCTCCTGGCGGACGACGACACGCACGTCGAGAGCGTGACGGGCGTCTGGCGTACCGCCAACTGGCACGAGCGCGAAACCTACGACCTTTTTGGCGTGGTCTTTGACAACCACCCGGACCTGCGTCGCATTCTCCTGCCGGACGACTGGGAGGGCCACGCGCTCCGCAAGGATTTCCCGCTGCGCGGCTATGAGCCGTACAGCCTGACATAGGTGATAAGTGATAAGTGATGAGTGATAAGTAGAACGCTTATCTCATCACTTATCACTTATCACTTATCACTTGTTATATGAGCACAACGCTTCCGCCGCAATTCGAGCTCGTTGATCGCCCGCTGGACACGCAGATGACGATCAGCATGGGGCCACAGCATCCTTCGACGCACGGCGTGCTGCGCCTCGAACTGGTGCTCGACGGCGAGATGGTCGTCAAGGCGACGCCCGACATAGGCTATCTCCACACGGGGATGGAGAAGCTCTTCGAGTATAAGAAGTATCAGCAGGGCATCGTCATCACGGACCGGATGGACTACCTCAACCCGCTCGGCAATAACCTGGCCTACGTGATGGCGGCCGAAAAACTTCTGGGGCTTGAGATTCCCGAGCGGGCGCAAGTCATACGCGTGCTGATGTGCGAGTTGCAGCGTATCGCGTCGCACCTTGTCTGGCTCGGCACACACGCGCTCGACATCGGCGCGATGACCGTCTTCTTCTATTGCTTCCGCGAGCGCGAGAAGATTCTGAATCTCATCGAAGCCGCGTCCGGGGGAAGGCTGACACCCTCCTACTTCCGCATCGGCGGGCTGATGATGGACTTGCCCGCTGGCTTCGAGCGCCGCGTCAAACAGTTTACAGACGACTTCATCGAAGCGGTTGACGAGTGGCACACGCTCCTGACGGGCAACAAGATTTTCCAGAAGCGCACGCAGGGCGTCGGCTACATCTCCGCCGAGGACGCGATTGACTGGGGGCTGTCGGGACCGTGCCTGCGCGGGAGCGGCGTCAACCTGGACATCCGCCGCGCCAACCCGTACACGGGTTATGAGCATTACGACTTCGAGGTTCCGGTCGAGCAGGACTGCGACGTGTGGGCGCGTTACCTCGTGCGCATGCGCGAGATGAAGGAGTCGCACAAGATCGTCGTTCAGGCGCTCGCGCGCCTCAAGCCCGGCTCAATCAAGGCTGACGCGCCGAAGGTCGTGCTGCCCGAGCGCGAGGCCATGAAGCGGCACATGGACGCGCTGATTCATCACTTCCTGATTATCGCGGAGGGCTTCAACGTCCCCGAAGGTGAGGTCTATCACGCGATAGAGGCGTCGAAGGGCGAACTCGGCGTTTACATGAAATCCAACGGCGGCCCGAAGCCCGCGCGCGTACACTTCCGCGGCCCCAGCTTCGTCAACCTCTCGGCGCTCCCCCACATGGCCGAGGGCGAGATGATCGCCGACATCGTCGCCATCATCGGCTCGCTCGACATCGTGCTCGGAGAAATAGATAGATAGTGGTCGGTGGTCGGTGGTCAGTGGTCAGTTAAGACGACTGGCTTTATAACTGACCACTGACCACCGACCACTGACCACTGAATTATGCTGACACTTTTTGACAAGCTCTGGGCAGAACACGTGGTTTACGAGCAG
>DATFCB010000443.1:0-2237 GCA_035253525.1 Pyrinomonadaceae bacterium
TTCCGCATTCATCATTGGCTTTCAAGTTTAAGCCTCTGCGCCCGCGCTCGCCCTGTCCATCGCGTTGATGACGGCCGAGGCGAACTCGTCCGTCTTGGCCTGGCCGCCGATGTCGCGCGTCCTGACCTGCCCCTCCCTGAAGACCTTGAGCATCGCTTTCTCGACTCGCTCGGCGACCTCGCGCTCGTTCAGGTAGCGCAGCATCAGGATAGAGCTTTGAAGCAGGGCGGTCGGGTTGGCTATGCCCTGGCCCGCGATGTCAGGCGCGGAGCCGTGTACGGCCTCGAAGACCGCGCCCAACTCGCCTATGTTCGCGCCGGGGACGAGGCCGAGGCCGCCGATGAGCCCCGCGCACAAGTCCGAGACGATGTCGCCGTAAAGATTTTCGAGCAGCATGATGTCGAACTGCTCTGGGCGCATGACGAGTTGCATGCAGGCGTTGTCCACGATCTTGTCTTCGGCCGTGACCTCCGGGTAGTCGGCCGCGACCTTACGGAAGCATTCGAGGAAGAGGCCGTCCGAGAGCTTCATGATGTTTGCCTTATGGACGCACGTCACCTTCTTGCGCCCCTCGCGCCGCGCGTACTCGAAGGCGTAGCGCGCAATGCGGGTCGAAGCCTTCTCGGTGATAATCTTCAGGCTCTCGACCACGCCGGGGACGACGACGTGCTCCAAGCCGGCGTAAAGACTCTCCGTGTTCTCGCGCACGACGACGAGGTCCAGTTCCGGGTAGCGCGACGGCACGTTCGGCAACGCGCGCACCGGGCGCAGGTTGGCATACAGGTCCAGCGCCTTGCGCAGGCCGACGTTGACGGACGTGAAGCCCTTGCCGACGGGTGTCGTGATCGGCCCCTTGAGCGCGACCTTGTTGCGCCTGATGGATTCGAGCAGCTCTTTGGGCAGCGTGTCGCCGAACTTTTCCAGCGCCTGCGCGCCCGCGTAGTGCGTCTCCCACTGTATCTCCGCGCCCGCCGCCTCTACGATGCGCACGACCGCCGCGGAGACTTCCGGGCCGATGCCGTCGCCAGGGATGAGTGTGATAGTATGTTTCATAGTCAGTGGTCAGTGGTCAGTGGTCGGTGGTCAGTGATTGAGTGTCAGTAATCTCGAATCTAAACAGTTAAGCTTCGAGACTCCGAATCAGCTTTTAACTGACCACTGACCACCGACCACTGATCACTTTTTGAGGCATCATACCAGCAAGTTCTAATCAATGCGAGATCAGGAGGCAGTGAGGGGCGGCGGCGAGACGGCGGGGGCGGTCGTCGTCGGGGGCGGCGTCATAGGCTTGGCGGTCGCACGCGCGCTGGCCGTGCGCGGCGTCGAGCGAGTCACACTCGTCGAGCGCGCACGTCTCGGCGCGGAAGCCTCGTACGCCGCGGGCGGGATGCTCGCGCCGCAGGCGGAGGCCGATGCCGCGGACGCTTTCTTCGACCTGGCCTGCGCGGCGCGCGACCTCTATCCGAGGTTCGCCGAGACTCTGCGCGAAGAGACGGGCACGGACGTTGAGCTTGAAAGGACCGGGACGCTTTACCTGGCTTTCACGGAGCGCGACGAGGAAGAGATAGAGCATCGTTACCTCTGGCAGCGGCGCGCTCGCATGACGGTCGAGCGGCTGAGCGCGGACGAAGCGCGCCGTCTTGAGCCGTGCATCTCTGAGGCCGTGCGCGGCGCTTTGCGTTTCCCGCTCGATGTTCAGGTCGAGAACCGCAGGCTCGTCGCCGCTCTCTCGCACGCCGCCGAAAAGCGCGGCGTACGTCTTTTGACGGAGACGCTTGTCAGTTCGCTCATAACGGAGCGCGGGCGCGTTCAAGGCGTAGAGACTTCGCGCGGGCTCATCAGCGCGCCCGTGGTCGTTCTGGCCGCAGGGGCGTGGACCTCTTTTCTCTCGCCTGCGGACAAAGGCACGCCGCAAGTCGGCATCGAACCCGTTCGCGGGCAGATGCTCTGTTTCGAGACCAACCCGCGCATCGCGCGCCACGTCATTTACAGCCCGCGCGGCTACGTCGTGCCGCGCCTCGACGGGCGGCTGCTGGCCGGCTCGACGACCGAGCACGCGGGCTTTTCCAAACGCGTCACGGCCGCGGGGCTCCACCAGATCGCGGCGCACGCGATGGAGATTGCGCCGATGGTCGCGGACCTTCCGCTCGTGGATTCGTGGGCGGGCCTGCGCCCGCGCGCTGCGGACGACTGGCCCATAATTGGCGCGGCGTCGGAGGTGTCGGGCCTCTTCTACG
>DATFCB010000444.1:0-5407 GCA_035253525.1 Pyrinomonadaceae bacterium
GCAAGGGACCGACCACGGGCCAGATGGAGGGAATAGTGGCGGAGGCCGCACCGGCTTTCGTCGTGAGCGCGACGCGCGACGGGGCCGCCGCGGGCGCGCGCGAGATAATCACTATGTCGTTGGTCAGCGCCGGCTGGCTCGCGTTGGAGTAGGTCAGCGCGGTCTTCCTGACTTGAGGATTCTGCGGGACCGGCTTCGTCTCGTCGAGCTTGGCATCCTCAATCTCCCCGGCGTGAGTTTCGGCTTTAACGCGGCGCGCGCGTCCCTCCTCGCGGTTGCCTTCGGCGCGCTTGGCACGCGTCTGCGCCGAAACGTTTCCGGCGGTCAGGACCAGACAGAGAAGGGCGAAGCTGAATGTCAGGAGCGATGTGAGCGGGCGCAGATTTACAGTGCCGGGGGTTGGGGAACACGAATATTTTATCATTGACCCTTTCTCGGCAAGCGCCCGACGCAAAAAAGCAAAGGGGAGCGTCGAGGCTTACTTAAAAAGCATAGTCACCGACCAAGACGGGGAAGATGCTTAACTTGCTCTGATGATTGTTGCCCAAAGGCTTGCCAGAAGGATGCAAGCCCATAACCCGAGTCTAGCCAATCAGCCAACATCTGGCAACCGGCAATTTGACCGCAGCGTGTCCGACTCTCGGACGCGTCGCCCGCAGCACAATTTCTGCAATCACCGTTTCAAAAGGCAAGCGAGCCGAACTCTCATCACTACCGGAAACCGGCCGTATCGTTTGAAGCCACACAAGATTTCGGGTTGCGGATTGGAAAGAAAGAACCCAACAGCCAGAACGATTCCACCCCTTTGCGTCTTTGCGCCTTTGCGTGAGTCTAATGGTTTTCTCACGCAAAGGCGCAAAGACGCAAAGAGAGCTTGACGCTTGTCTTCGTTCCGTATTCCGCAGTCTGTACGGCTACGGTGTTATAGTAGCGGAAAACTCAAAACGAGGAGGTTCCTGATGAAACGCCGTTTCGTGCTTCCATTGCTTCTTTTCGCCGCCTGCGCTCCGACAGTTTTGGCCCAGACGCCCGCGCCGACGCCCACACCGCAGGCCACGCCGACTCCCGCCGCGCCTCCTGCGGCCGCGCCACAGGCGACCGCCCCTGCGGCCAACCCAGCGGACGTGGCCTCCGTTGACAGCATCCTTGCCGCCCTCTACGACGTGATCTCCGGGCCGGCGGGCAAGAAGCGCGACTGGGACCGCTTCCGCTCGCTCTTCGCGCCGGGCGCAAGACTCATCCCAACCTTCGCGCGCCGCCCGCCCGGCACGGCCCCAGACGCCCCGCTGACGGGCAAGGAGGAGTACGGCGCGCGCGCCTTCACGCCGGACGAGTACATGGAGCGCAGCCGCCCCATACTCGAAGGTCAAGGCTTCTTCGAGCGCGAGGTCACGCGCCACACAGAGCAGTTCGGACACATCCTACACGCCTTCAGCACCTACGAGGCGCGACACAAGGCCGAGGACGCTAAACCTTTTCTGCGCGGCATCAACAGCATACAGTTGATGAACGACGGCAAGCGCTGGTGGATTGTCACAGTCTTCTGGGAGGCCGAGTCGGCACAGACGCCCCTGCCGGAGAAATATCTTAAAAGCGACCGCTAGCCAAGCAAGACTCACCACCGCAGACAGAGTGAGCGCAGAGGTTGCACGGAGGCTTGAAGGCTTTTAGCTTTGCCCGAAAAGCCCACTTCTCGGGTACTTTTCGCCCGCGAATTTGAACGGGAACGCGGCGGATTCTACTCGCCCGGAGCCGTGCAGACCTCCTCGGCTTGCAGCACGGCCCGGCTTCCCGCCGTTCGGACCTGGCTCGGGACTCCCGATTCATTTATCGATTGGCAATAATTAACTTGACTATATTCGATAAATGGTTTATTGATAATCGATATATCAGGAGGTGATTATGTCAAAGCCAATCTCGTCATGCGCCGCGCTGCCGATTGCGCACGTCCTGCTGCGGATCCTTATCGTCTTGAACTGGCTGGGCGGCGTCGCGATCCTCGTTCTGCTGTTTGTCATGCCGAACGAGCAATGGATCATGAGCGCTTTCAAACTCTCTCCTTCGCCTGAGGCGGAGCGGTTGGTCATGGGCCTGCGCGTGATTGCCGTGCTCGGTCTCGCCGCGATTCCACTCAATCATGCCGTCCTGAAGCGGCTGCTCGCGATTGTTGAGACGGTTCGCGGGGGCGACCCATTCGTCGCCGCGAACGCGTCACGTTTGCAGGCGATTGCCTGGGTGCTGCTCGCGCTGAACCTTCTCAGCATCGTGATCGGCGCAATCGCCAAGACCGTTTCCACCCCGGCGCATCCGCTCCACTTAAACGCCGGCTTTTCGCTCACCGGCTGGCTCGCCGTACTCCTCATGTTCCTGCTGGCCCGCGTCTTCGCGGAAGGCACGCTCATGCGTGAAGACCTCGAAGGGACGGTGTGACATGGCGATTGCCGTCAAGCTCGACGACATACTCCATGATCGGCGGATGACGCTGACCCAGCTCGCGGATCGGGTCGGAATGACGCTGGCTAACCTCTCGATTCTCAAGACCGGCAAGGCGCGTGCGATCCGCTTCTCGACGCTCGATGCGATCTGCGAGGCGCTCTCGTGCCAGCCTGGCGACATTCTCCGGTTTGAGCCTGAGCAAGCAGAACGCGAGCGACCGGCAGCTTAGAGCAAACGGAGCGCAAGCCGATGAATGCCCTGCTGAAGGCGGACCGCGGTGGCCGACTGGCGACGCCGGGGCCCGCGCGGCGCAGACGAATCCAGCAAGGAGAATATCAAATGAAACGCAGCGTTATGTTAACCATCACGTCTCTGCTCTCAATCCTCTTCTTTACGTTTCACCTGTCCGATGACATCATCCGCGGGTTCGAGCCGGGAGGTTTCAAGAACATCAGTGGGGTACTCATAATAGTCGTCTGGCTGTACGGAACGCTGGTGCTTGCCGAACGGCGATCAGGGTACATCATAATCCTCCTCGGGTCGATCCTGGGGTCGGGCATCCCCGTCCTCCACATGATGGGGTCGGGGCTTGTCGGCGGCAGGATCGCCAACTCCAGCGGAATCTTCTTCTGGGTCTGGACGCTCATCACGCTCCAAGTGACCGCGATCTTCTCCCTCATCCTCTCGGCGCGCGGACTGTGGAGCCTGCGACGGGGCCGCGTGGTATCGAAAACAACATGAAGGCGTTTTCTGCCCCGCCGCCGGTCGGATTCAATGGCTCCCTTAG
This sequence comes from Pyrinomonadaceae bacterium, assembly GCA_035253525.1. Taxonomy (GTDB): domain Bacteria; phylum Acidobacteriota; class Blastocatellia; order Pyrinomonadales; family Pyrinomonadaceae; genus QHXM01. The sequence continues at coordinate 3,224 of DATFCB010000444.1, forward strand.
TTTGATTCGCAATCCGGTATAAGCTCAATCTCTTTCGTGTCGTTTCGTGGCCCGTCTTCTTTCCCCTTTTACTTCGTGTCGAGCGCGAGTTGTGCGAGCGCGACGGCCCCGCAGACGCCCGCGTTGTCGCTTAAGAGCGGCGGGACGATGTAGCCCTCTATTTCGTCCTTCAGCACAGCGGACGCCAGGTAGTCGTTGACGGCACGGCGCGTCTTCTCGCGTATCAGCCGGAAGAACTGTTCCTGGCCCAGACGGCCCGCGCGCCTCACGCCGCCGCCGATGATTATCCTGCGCGGCGACAACACGCTCGTGATGTTCGCCAGCGCCAGCGCTATGTACTCTGTCTCGTAAGCCCACGCCTCGTCGTCCGCCTGAATCTCTTCCGCTCTCACGCCCGTCCGCGCCGCGAGCGCCGGTCCCGAGCACAAGCCCTCCCAGCAAGGGCCGTGGTAGGCGCACGCCCCCGCGAACGTGTCGCCGGTTGCGCGCGGCAAGAGCATGTGGCCCATTTCCGGGTGTATCAGGCCGTGCACGAGCCGTCCGCCGACGAGCGCGCCGCCGCCGATGCCTGTGCCAATTGTGAGGTAGACGAAATCACTGATGCCTGCGGCGTTGCCCCAGTAATACTCGCCGACGGCCGCCGCGTTCACGTCCGTCTCGAAGGCGACCGGCAGCGACGGGAAGGCGTCGCGCACGGGGCCGACGATGTCCGCGTTATTCCAACCCGGCTTTGGCGTCGCGGTGACGTGCCCGTAGGTCGCGGAATCAGGATTCAAGTCTACCGGTCCGAACGAGCCGATGCCGACGGCCCGCAAGTTTCCGCGCTCTCGCTCCTGGCGTTGAAGCCAACGGGTCGCCTGCGCCAACACGCGCGCGGGGTCATCCCCTGTCGGGAACTCTGTGCGCGCCAGGTCGTGCGGCCCCGTGCCGACGGCGCACACGAACTTGGTCCCGCCTCCTTCGATTGCTCCGACCAGCGCGTCTTCGCGTTTTTTTGTCGGCATAAGCTTTCCGGTCAACCAACTCGCAGCCGCCGTCAACGCTTGCGACAAAACGGACGGCTGTGAGACTCTTAGCGCTTCGGACGACAATAACAAACTTAGCGCCTTTGCGTCTTGGCGTGAGACTATTTTTTCATGCAAAGTCGCTAAGAATAGACCTGTCAATTCTGAGGGAGGGTGAAAGATGAAGTATCGTCGGTTTGGGCGCACCGGGTGGATGGTGAGCGAGATCGGTTACGGCATGTGGGGGATGGGCGGCTGGACTGGCTCCGACGACGAAGAGTCGCTCGCCGCCTTGCAGCGCGCCGTTGATTTGGGCTGCAACTTCTTCGACACGGCCTGGGTCTACGGCGACGGCCGCAGCGAGGCTCTGCTCGGAAAACTAATCCGCGCCAACCCGGATAAGCGGCTTTACACGGCCAGCAAAATCCCGCCGAAGAATCGCGTCTGGCCGAGCCGCCGCGAGTTCACGCTCGACGACAGCTTCCCGCCCGACCACATAGAGGAGTATGTCCACAGCAGTTTGAAGAACGCGGGGCTTGAGAGTTTCGACCTGATGCAGTTTCACGTCTGGGAAGACGCGTGGGTGGAGGACGACCGCTGGGCCAAAAAGCTCGACGAGTTGCGCGGGCAGGGTTTGATCAAGGCCGTCGGCATCAGCATCAACCGCTGGGAGCCCTGGAACGGCGTGCGCGCAGTCCGCAGCGGCCTGATTGACGCCGTGCAGGTCATCTACAACATCTTCGACCAGAACCCAGAGGACGAGTTGTTCCCGGCGTGCCGCGAGATGGACGTGGCCGTCATCGCGCGCGTGCCGTTTGACGAGGGGACGCTGACGGGCACGCTCACGAAAGAGAGCCGCTGGCCCGAAGGCGACTGGCGCAACACCTATTTCGTCCCGGAGAATCTGATTCCGAGCGTGGAGCGCGCGGACCAATTGAAGCCAATCGCCGAAAGTTCCGGGTTGACGATGCCTGAGATGGCGCTGCGCTTCATCCTGACTGAGCCAGCCGTGTCAACCATCATTCCGGGGATGCGTAAAATCCGAAACGTCGAAGCGAACGCCGCCGCGAGCGACGCCGGGCCGCTCCCGAACGAGCTTCGGCAAACCTTGCGCGCGCACCGCTGGGACCGCGAGCCGACGCGTTGGTCGCAGTAACTCAACTCCTCTTTGCGTCTTTGC
>DATFCB010000445.1:0-5045 GCA_035253525.1 Pyrinomonadaceae bacterium
TCACGCGCCCACGCTCGAAGAGCTTTTGACGGAAACGCCCAAGCGCTTCCGCCGCCCGGCGCAAGCTGCTTTGAGCGAGACCGCCTCGCGCATCACGGCCTACGCGCCCGAAGCGATTGACATCGTGCGCTCGCGCCACGCCGAGACGTTGCGCTTTTACGGCCTTGCGTTCGCGCGCGTGCGCCGCGTGATGAACACCGAGCGCGTCTGGTTCGGCATAGAGGGCGCGCGCCGCCGCCTGCTCGGCGAGGACACGCTGGAGGAATGGGCGAAGCTGCTGCGTGATTTGACGGAGCACCGCCGCGCCGACGCACCTGACCGCCGCCACGCGCTCTACCGCGCCTCACCTGAAGCCTGGCTCGAATCAATGCTCCGTCGCGACATCACGCGCCTGGACCCCGGCCTGCGCCTCGCCCCTCTCTTCGCCCAGTTCCGCCCGTCGCACGAAGCCGGCGCGCACACACGCCCGATTGACCTGCTCGCCCTCAGGCGCGACGGCCGCCTCGTCGTCATCGAGCTGAAAGTCTCCGAAGACCGCGAACACGTCCTTCAAGCAGCCGACTACTGGCACCGCGTCGAGGCACACCGCCGCGCCGGCCACATCACACGCGCACGCCTCTTCGGCGACGCCGCCATCTCAGACGACCCGCCCCTCGTCTACCTCGTCGCCCCCGCCCTACGCTTCCACCGCGCCTTCCACACACTGGCACACTTCATCACGCCATCCATCGAAATGTACCGCCTCGACCTCAACGAAGACTGGCGCGCCGGCGTGCGCGTCACGCGCCGCTGTGATTTAACGTAATTAGTTGCCGTTACGGCAACTAATTACATTAACCTCCTCGTGTGGCTCTGTCGTTGACAACAAGTGGCTGGTTCATGAAAATGTGTCGCCCCCGGAAAGGTGAATTCATGCTACCCAAAATCCCTGCGCCGTGGCGCAAGCTGCTGAAGGGTGAGACGGAGAAGCCGTACTTCCGCGAGCTACAGGAGTTTCTGGAAAAGGAGTACGCGACGCGGATTGTCTATCCCCCCGCGAAAGACGTTTTCGCGGCGCTCAAATATACGCCTTACGAGCAGGTCAGTGTGTTGCTCCTGGGCCAGGACCCGTACCCCGGGCCGAACCAGGCGCACGGCCTTTCGTTCTCCGTCCGGCCGGGCGTCCCCATCCCCGCCTCGCTGCGCAATATGTTCAAGGAGTTGCAGACGGATGTCGGCTTCAAGATGCCGAACAACGGCTCGCTGGTGTCCTGGGCCAAACAGGGCGTGCTCCTCCTGAACGCCGTGCTCACGGTGCGCGCGGGCGAGCCGAACTCGCACAAGGGCCGCGGCTGGGAGGTCTTCACGGACGCCGTCATCAGCAAGGTCAACGAGAAAGAGAGCGCGGTCGTCTTCGCCCTCTGGGGTAAGTACGCTCAGAAGAAAGTCGGCTTGATAGACACTGCGCGACACGTGATCGTCAAGTGCGCGCACCCCTCGCCACTCTCCGCCTCACACGGCTTCTTCGGCTGCCGCCCGTTCTCCAAGATCAACGCGGCGCTCGGCAAAGCAGGCAAGCCGGAGATAGATTGGCAAATCCCGAACGTCTGACCGCGTTCCCGCCTTCGCGCTCCTCATCTTGATCCTCTACCGGGCAATCAATTCTCTTGCCTATTTTTTGAATACCTTTAATATAATCGAATCACTCGCAGCCCGAATCGCACAGGTCACAGGAGGATGCTTATGCCGCGCAATCGCGCCGCCGGCCTTCTAACCGCCGCCTTCTTTCTCATCTTCGGGGCGTGGACAATCGTCTCGGGCACGCGCGTTCAGGAGGGCCGTGCGACGAGCCGCGCCGATGGTCTCGCCGCGTGGGAGCAGGTCTACTCGGTCCTCGTCCACCCGCGCTGCATCAACTGTCACACGGCGACGAACTACCCGCAGCAGGGCGACGACCGCCACCGCCACTTCGCCAACGTGGTGCGCGGCCCAGACGGTAAAGGCGTGCCCGGGCTGAATTGTGCCACCTGCCACCAGGAGACGAACGCGGACAGCACGGGCGTCCCCGGCGGACACAACTGGCACCTCGCGCCGCTCTCCATGAAGTGGCAAGACCTCAACGACCAGCCCCTGTCCAGCGCGGCCATCTGTCGTGCCGTCACAGACCGCTCGAAGAATCACAACCTGGACGGGCCAGGATTGCTCAAGCACCACGAAGAAGAACCGCTCGTCCTCTGGGCCTGGAACCCAGGGCGGCGGCTCGACGGCACGGAGCGCACCGTCCCGCCGCTCTCGCATCAGGAATTCGTCGCCGCGACGCGCCGTTGGGTGGAGGCCGGGACGCCGTGCCCGCAGGGGAGATAGGGAGGCTTTTATGGCAACTTACAAGCTCAACGTGAACGGCGAGCGCCGCGAGGTGACGGTTGATTCTTCGACCCCGCTGCTCTGGGTCTTGCGTGAAGACTTGAAGATGACTGGCACAAAATACGGCTGCGGCGTCAGCGCGTGCGGCGCGTGCACCGTCCACGTCGCAGGGGTCGCGACACGCTCGTGCATGCTCCCGATCTCTCTCCTGGGGGATCGCCCGGTGGTGACAATCGAAGCGATGGAGAAAGACGCGGTCGGGCGCGCAGTGCAGGACGCCTGGGTGGAGAAGGACGTGGTGCAGTGCGGCTACTGTCAGAGCGGGCAGATCATGAGCGCGGTCGCCCTCTTGAAGCACACGCCCCGCCCGACGGACAACAACATAGACGAGTCTATGGGCGGCAACATCTGCCGCTGTGCCACCTACGTACGCATACGCGAGGCCGTCAAGCTCGCCGCGCAGAAGCTCAAGTGAAGGGAGGCTCTTAAAAGTGGCAACCGCGATTAAGAACGCAGATGAGACGCGCCTGGGCCGCCGAAGTTTCCTGCGCGTCTCCGCGACCGCCGCGGGCGGCCTGCTCGTTTCGATTTACATTGGTCCTCCCGCGCGGGCACAGGAGGGAGCGACTCCGACAACGCCTCAACAGCCGAAGAGCTACCCGCCCGACGCGTTCGTACAGATCAGGCCGGACGGCAAGATTGTGATTCAGGTGAACCGGCTGGAGTTCGGCCAGGGCGTGCAGACGGCGCTGCCCATGATCCTGGCGGACGAGTTGGACGCGGACTGGTCGCAGGTGGTCGGGCAGTTGGCCCCCGCCGCAGACGTTTACAAAGACCCGCTGTTCGGCATTCAGATGGTCGGCGGCTCAGGCTCCATCGCGCACTCGTTTCAGCAGTACAGGGAACTAGGAGCCAGGACGCGCGCGATGCTCATCTCGGCCGCGGCAGAGCGCTGGAAAGTCGCGCCCGAACAATGCCGCACGGAGCAGAGCATCGTTCGCGGGCCGGGCGGACAATCCATCAAGTATGCGGAACTGGCAGCGGACGCCGCGCGCCAGCCCGTGCCTGCGAGTGTGCGACTCAAGAGTCCCACGGAGTTCCGGCTGGTGGGGAAAAGAGTCCCGCGCCTGGATAGCCGTCCGAAGTGCGACGGCTCGCTGAAGTTCGGTCTTGATCTGGACCTGCCGGGCATGCGCGTGGCGGTCGTGGCGCACCCGCCCGTGTTCGGCGCGCGCGTCAAGAGCGTGGACGACGCGCAGGCGCGCGGCGTGGAGGGCGTGCGGGACGTGTTTGAAATTCAGTTGGTCAAAGGGACGGGCATCGCCGTCGTGGCCGACAAATTCTGGCCCGCCAAACAGGCGCGCGACCGTCTCAAGATTGAGTGGGATTTCTCGGGCGTCGAGCGTCCCGATAGCTCCGAGCTGTGGACGCGTTACAAACAACTCGCACGCACACAGGGCTTGAGCGCCGCCGCGCGCGGTGACGCGAAGGCGATTGAATCAATCGCCGCGTCTGACATGATCGTCGCCGAGTACGAATTTCCCTACCTGCCGCACGCGCCGATGGAGCCTCTGAACACGACCGTCAGGTTCGACGGCGACCGCGCGGAGGTCTGGGCCGGCTCGCAGTTTCAGACCATAGACCAGGCGGCCGTCGCACAGACGCTCGGCCTCAAGCCCGAGCAGGTGACGTTCCACACGGAGATGGCGGGCGGCGGCTTCGGCCGTCGGGCCACGCCCGACTCGCACGTGCAGCGCGAGGCCGCCGAGATCGCCAAACGCCTGCGCGGGACGCCCGTCAAACTAATCTGGTCGCGCGAGGACGACGTGCGCGGCGGCTACTACCGCCCCATGCACCTGCACCGCGTCGAGATAGGCGTCGGGGCGGACGGCACGCCCAACGCATGGCGGCACGTCATCGTGGGCCAATCTCTGCTGGCCGAGACGCCCTTCGCCGTGATGATGAAGGATGGGATTGATCCTTCGACGGTCGAGGGCGTGAACGACACTCATTACACTGTGCCAAATTTCCACGTCTCGGTGCACCACCCGAAGGTGAACGTGTCCGTCCTGTGGTGGCGCTCGGTCGGGCACACGCACTCCGCCTACGTGATGGAGACGCTGATAGAGGAGTTGGCCGCGCGTGCGCGCGTGGACCCTATAGCCTACCGGCGAAAGCTGCTCAACCCGGAAGCCAAAAAGCTGCGCGCGGCGCTCGATTTGATGGACGCGAAGAGCGCCGCCTGGCGTCGCAGTCTCCCGAAGGGCCACGCCGTGGGCTTCGCCTGCCACGAGTCTTTCGGGACGGGTGTGGCCTGCGCGGCGGAAGTCTCAATCGAGAACGAGCGGCCCAAAATTCACCGCGTGACGGTTGCGGTTGACGCAGGGTTAGCCGTCAACCCGCTCAGCATAGAGAGCCAGTTCCAGGCGGGCGTCGGCTTCGGCCTCTCGCAACTGATGGCGAAGGGCGCGGTCACGCTCAAGGACGGCCGCGTGGAGCAGCGCAACTTCGACGGCTACGTCCCGCCCTACATGCCTGACGCGCCGGTCGCGGTTGACGTGCACATCGTGCCGAGCGCCGAAGCCCCGTCCGGGTGCGGCGAGCCGCCCGTCCCCGTCATCTCGCCCGCGGTGGTCAACGCGTTGAGCAAGCTGACCGGCAAACGATACCGCAGCCTGCCGCTCGTCGCCCTCTAGTTAAAC
>DATFCB010000446.1:0-4694 GCA_035253525.1 Pyrinomonadaceae bacterium
GTGCGCGGCGCTCTCCGCCACGCGCGCGAGGTCGTGGAAATTGAGACGGCGAGCGCAACCGACAATCCGCTCGTCTTCGCGAATGATGACGAGCTGCTCTCGGGTGGAAACTTTCACGGCGCGCCGCTGGCCCTTGTCTTCGACTACGCCGCCATCGCCCTGACCGATCTCGCGAGCATCACCGAGCGCCGCATTGACCGGCTGGTGAACCCGGACTCGAACGAAGACCTGCCGCCGTTTCTGACCACGCAACCCGGCATCTCTTCCGGCTTCATGATGGCCCAGGTCACGGCGGCCGCGCTCCTGGCGGAGTCGCGCGTTTTGGCACACCCCGCGAGCGTTGACAACGTCCCGACCGACGGCGGCAAGGAAGACCACGTCTCCATGGGGGTGACGGCCGCGACCAAGCTGCGCACCATCGTGGAGAACGCCGAGCACACGGTCGCCATAGAGTTGCTGGCCGCCGCCGAAGGTCTTGAGCACAGACAACCACTCCAACCCGGCCGCGGCGTCCGCCGCGCTTATGAAACGTTGCGCGCGCGCGTGGCACGTCTCACGCGCGACCGCGCACTCGCGCCCGACATCGAAACAATCGCCGGGATGATTCGCGCTGGCGAGTTCGAGATTTAAACGTAAGCCTCAAGGAAACAAACAACTCAACCCTTTGCGCCTTTGCGGCGAATCAAGACTATTGCTGCTGGCTGTCGCTGCGCCGCCGCCGAAGGCGGAGTTCGGGGCCGACGAACTGCTCGTCGTGCTCGTCACCCACGCGGGCGCTGCGCCTGTGTTGGCCGTCGTCCAGCCGCCGGGCAGGGCGGGTGCCGTGACCCCGTCGAAGTTCTCCGTGAAGGCCGGCGCGCCCGTGACTAATTGTCCGAGCGTGAAGGTGACGGTCAGGTTGCCGTAATCGGTGCTGCCGTCCTGAAGATGGAAGGTCAGCGTGATGGTGCCGCCGCAAGTGCCGTTGGCTGTGAACTGGAACTCCCTGGCCTCGGTCGCGCCGGCGTCAATCGCGCCGTAGCTCTGCGGGCCGCTCGGGTTCATCACGCCGCCTGTCGGCAGGAGCGTGACGACGAGGTTTGAAGTCGGGCCGGCCCCGATGTTGGTGACGCCGAAGCTGACGGTGACATCCTCGCCGGGGTCAATCGCGCCGTTGCCGGGCGCGCAGCCCTCTGCCGTGATGGCCGCGCCGCCGCTGCGCAGGATCGGGAGTTTCTCGCCGTCAATGTCCGTCTCCCAGATGCCGCGCCCGTGGGTGGCGATGCGCAGGATGCGCTGGACGTTGGAAAGCTTGAGGTCGAAGACGGCCACGGCCGGCAGGCCCGTGCCGTATGGCTCCCAGTTCGCGCCGCCGTTGGTCGAGCGCTTCATCACGTCTATGTTGCAGAGGCCGGCCGTGCCACTGCGCGCCGCGCCGCCGAGGTGTATGGTCTGGTTGTCGGGCGTGACCGCAATGGCTATGTCATAGAAGCACTGCCCGCCGCAGAAGCCTGCCGAGCCGCTGAGCGTGGGCGACCAGGTAAGCCCGCCATCGGTCGAGCGGCGTACGGCTCCGCCGCGCGTGGCGCTGCCGCCCGTGCAGACCGCCGGATTGAGTTCGCCCGTCGCGGTGTAGAAGGTGGTGCCGGCCGTGGCATTGCGCGTCGCCGTCAACTCGGCGCGGAAGCCCGTGCCGTTGGGGAGCGTGAGCGTGCGCGTGAAGGTCGGCACGGCGGCGAGCGCGTCGGCCGTGCGGTAGATGCCGCCGTCGCCCGTCACGCCGATGACCGTGACGAACAGCAGGTTCGGGTCGGCCGGGTCCGCCACGATGTCTATCATGGTGCGGTCGTTCGGCGTCGGCACGCCCGTGACCTGCACCTGCTCGAAGGTCGGGCTGGCCGACTGCGCGTTGGTCGAGCGGTAGAGGCCGCGCGGAGGCAGCGTGAACGGCGTCGTGTTGGGGTTGCCGCCCGTGCCCGAAGTGGTCGAGACGAAGATGACATTGTTGTCGAGCGGGTTGACCACGATGCGGCCGATGGCGCGGCCGGTGAAGATGTCTGCGCCTGTCCCGTTGAGCCGGAACGGGCCGGTCAGCGTCGGCGTGGCCGAGTTGGCGTTGCGGATGATGTAGAGTCCGCGCCCGGCGAAGCTGTCGGCAGACTGGTTCGGCTCGCCCGTGCCGAGGTAGACGATGCTGCTGTCGGCTGGGTCAATGGTGATCGCACCGATGGCGAGCGATTCGAGGTCGAAGTCGAAGAGGGCCGTCCAGTTGGCCCCTCCGTTGGTGGACTTGTAGAGGCCGCCCTGGCGTTTGGTAGTGTCCTGATTACAATTGACCTCTGTGACCTCTGTGGTTAATAAATCTAAAGCAAGTCTCACCACGGAGGGCACAGAGGTCATAAAGAGAGCCAGTCAAATCAGGTCACTACCCGGCGTTTCGGCGGGCCGCGTCAGGGGCGGCGTGCGGCGCACGTCCCCGTGACTAATTGCGGCGCGGGCGTAGAAACTTTATCATCGTTACCGTAACGCGGGCCTTCAATCGCACAAAGGCACCAGCCCGTGGGAGAGAGGTGGTAGATGAAACTCGCATTATGTTTGACACTCGCCGCCTGCCTCGCGCCGCTTGACGAGCTTTCAGCCCTCGGCGCGCACGCAACCTTTTGACCTCGCGCCGCATGGCATCGTTTGACGTGGTGACGCAGAAAAAGGCGTGCGGGAAAAAACGGCGCGCGTCGCGTGCCGCGGGACGGAGGAAGAAGAGCATGCAGCAGACTGGCACTCCGGCACAGCCGACCGGCGGCCCCATACTCGACGGGCCGAACAGGATGGAGATAGACCCCGGCGATATCCCGCCGTCCGAGCGGCCGCTCGACCCTAATGTAGATGACAGGACTAAGATTCCCGGAGAAGTCTCCCCCGACGACAAGGCTTCTCGCCCTAAAAAAACACCTGAATAAAAGGAGGGCTTATGAAACGGAATGTTTCAGTCGTCGAACTATTAACCGCGTCCCTTCTCGCAGCCTTTCTCTGCCACGCCCCCGCCGCCGTTGCGCAAGAGATGGGTCCGCATAAACACGACACTTCGGAGAAGCTAGGGCAAGTCAACTTCAACACCTCCTGCACTCCACAGGCCCGCAGGCAATTCAGCCGCGCGGTCGCCTGGCTACACTCCTTCGAGTATGAAGAGGCTGAGAAGGCGTTCACGGAAGTCACCGCGACTGACCCGCGATGCGGCATGGGTCACTGGGGCGTCGCGATGAGCAACTACCACCCGCTCTGGGCACCGCCGACCGTTGCGGAGTTGGAGAAGGGATTGAAGGCCGTAGAGAAGGCCAGGGCGGCCGGTGCGCGCACGCGCCGCGAGCGAGATTACATCGCGGCGATAGAGGTCTTTTACAAAGACTCTGACAAGCTGGACCACCGCGCGCGCGTCTTAGCTTACAGCGAAGCGATGGGGCGGCTTTACCGGCGCTATCCTTCAGACCGCGAGGCCGGCGTCTTCTACGCGCTGACGCTCGTCGCTAAGGGGGCGATGGCGGGCGACAAGAGCTATGTCAACGAAAAAGAGGCCGCCCGGATTTTGAATAGCGTTCTGGCGCGCGAGCCGCGCCACCCCGGCGTCACACACTACCTCATACACAGCTACGACTACCCCGCGCTGGCGCATCTGGCGCTGCCCGCCGCGCGCACCTACGCGAAACTCGCGCCCGCGTCGGCACACGCGCAGCACATGCCCTCGCACATTTTCACGCGGCTGGGCCTGTGGCAGGAGGCGATAGGGTCGAACCTCGACGCCAGGGCATCGGCGAAGGCTTTCGCCGTCAGAAACCACCTGCCCGGCGCGTGGGACGAACAGCTTCACACGATGGACTATCTCGCTTACGCCTACTTGCAAGGCGCGCAGGACAAAAAGGCGTGGGGCGTGCTCGACGAGTTGCATAAGATTAAGAGCGTCGAGCCGCAGACTTTTAAGGTGGCTTACGCCTTAGCGGCCATCCCGGCGCGCTACGCGCTTGAAAGGCGGCAGTGGGGCGAGGCGGCCAAACTGTCGTTGCCTCAAGATGCTTTGGGGTCCTTCCCCTTACAACGCTTCGGCTGGGCGGAAGCACACATTCACTTCGCGCGTGCGGTCGGAGCCGCGCGCACCGGCGACACGGCCTCGGCGCGCGCGGAGGTCGAAAAGCTGGCCGCCATACGGCAGGCGCTCGTGGAAGTCAAAGGCGGCTACGATTGGGCCAAACAGGTCGAGATCGAGCGTCAGGTCGCGGCCGGTTGGCTGGCTTACGCCGAAGGCAAGGGTGAAGAAGCGCTCGGGCTGATGCGCGCGGTGGCCGACCTGGACGACGCCACAGACAAACACCCCGTCACGCCTGGGGCGATTCTCCCGGCGCGCGAGCAACTCGGCGAGCTACTGTTGGAATTGAAGCAACCGGCGGCGGCCTTGAAGGAGTACGAGACCTCGCTCCGCGTCGCGCCCAACCGCTTCAACGGGCTCTACGGCGCGGCGCGCGCGGCCAACCTCGCGGCGGATAAGAAGAAGGCGAAGACCTACTACGGGCAGCTCCTGACGCTCTCTCGTCACGCGGATGGCGACAGGCCCGAGATCGCAGAGGCGAAAGCGTTCCTCGCAGGCACGAGCGCGAAGGACTCCGCGAGCACACGATAGCGCTTACAGCCTGTTGGAAAACTCGTTCACCGCCTGCCCTTCTTCGCGC
>DATFCB010000447.1:0-7537 GCA_035253525.1 Pyrinomonadaceae bacterium
CTTGGCGTGAGGAAATTTCACGCCAAGGCGCAAAGACGCAAAGGGGTTGAGCTTGGGTTTTGAAACATGAGCATAATCAGCGGTTGAAAGTGCGTGCGAATTCCGCCGGGTCAACCTTGGGCTTGCGGTCGTAGGTCATAAGCCCGTTGATCTCCTGCTCGACATCGGTCAACTGCGTGTAGCAGTAGCCGACAATCGCCTTATTCTCTCTGACGGCTGTCACCAGGCCGTAGAGCCTGGTCAGAAACGCCTCCTTCGTAGGCTCTATACCGGAGTAGCCCCACTCGTTCTCTTGCTTCACGCCGCCCGTGCGGTAAGAGATGCCGCCGAACTCCGTCAGGACAATCGGCGTCCCGTTGTAGCGGTAGCCGTAGGCGACAGCCTCTTTGCCGTTGCGCGGGATTTGGCTGCGGTCGGTTTCGAGGATTTTGTATTTGGCGGCAAAATCCGCGCCCGTGCGCGCGTAGTCGTGTATGCCGAAGATGTCCGTTGCGTCCGTGTGCTCCCAGCCGTCGTTGTCCTGCACCAGACGCGTCGAGTCAAGCGAGTGCGTCAGGTAGTATAACGTCTTCGCGTGCGCCTGGTGGCGCTTGTCCGTCAGGATGTCGAAGACGCCCCAGGACTCATTAATAGGCGTCCAGGCTATTATCGAAGGGTGGTTGTAGTCCCTCTGCACGGCCTGCTGCCACTCGTTTGTGAAGCGGGAGACGTACTCGTCCGTATAGATGTCGAAGGCGTTCGCCATCTCGCCCCAGACGAGCAGGCCGAGCCGGTCGCACCAGTAGAGCCAGCGCGGGTCTTCGACCTTCTGGTGCTTGCGCGCGCCGTTGAAGCCGAACTTCTTCGTCATCTCGATGTCGTACTTGATGGCCTCTTCAGTGGGCGGCGTCAGCAGGCTCTCGGGCCAGTAGCCTTGATCCAGGACCATGCGCAGGTAGTACGGCTCGTTGTTCAAATAAATCTTGTTGTCGTGTGTGCTGACCTTGCGCTGCCCGAAGTAGCTCTCGACGCGGTCCAGGACTTCGCCGTTCGCTGCGACGAGTTCGACGCGCAGGTCGTAGAGGTTCGGGCGGTCGGGCCACCACAACTCGTGACGGTCGAGTTTGAGGACAGCCACGGGGTTCGCGCCGGCCGTCGCTTTGACGGCGACCTCGCTTTGCGCGACCGCTTCGCCACGCAGCGAGGCTGTGAGACGAAGGCGCGTGCCCACTGCCTCGCGGCTGAGAATGGTTTCGATGCTGACCAGACGGTTGTCTATGTCGGGCGTGATGCGCAGGCGTTTGACGTGGATTGCGCCGACCGATTCGAGCCAGACGGGTTGCCAGATGCCCGTGGTGCGCGTGTACCAGATGGCCGCCGATTTCACTTCCCAGAACTGCTTGCCGCGCGGGATCGTGCGGTCTGTCGAAGGGTCGAAGGCGCGCACGACTATGAGGTTGTCGCCGGGTTTGAGTTGGTCCGTGATGTCGAAGGCGAAGGGGACGTGGCCGCCCCTGTGGTCGCCCGCGCGCTCGCCGTTGACCCAGACACTTGCTTCGTAGTCCACCGCGCCGAAGTTGAGCATCACGCGCCGGCCGCCTCCACGAAAGCTCTCTGGGACCTGGACGGTGCGGCGATACCAGACAACGTCGTGGAAAGACGAATCGCCGATGCCGGAGAGTTTGGCCTGATAGGCGTAAGGGACTTGAATGGTGCGCGAAAATCGCTTCCCTCCGTCGCGGTGCCAGTTCTCCGCGAGGCCGCGATTCGCGTCGTCGAATTCAAACTCCCAGCGCCCGTTGAGCGTTTGCCAGTCGGCGCGCGCGAGGTCCGGCCGCGGGTATTCCGAACGCGGGACGGAGGCGTTTTGTGCCAGCGCCGCGCCCGCGCAGGTTAGCAGAAGAACACAGGTCAAAAACCGCAGGACGACTCGTCGCGCGTTTGACATTTAATTTTTAATCCCCTCTGAATTGTGGTCGGAAAGCTTATGCCGGTTTGCGATTGAGTGTAGCCTAAAGAAAACATCTCACGCAAAGACGCAAAGGCGCGAAGGAAAGACCCGCTGTCTTCTTCGCGCCTTCTGCGTCTCCAGCGTGAGATTTCCTATTGCTCACGCTCAATTATTACTGCCGCTTGTAAAGCACCTTCACGACTTTTTGCGCCGAGGCGTTGATCGTCCCAAGACTATATGAAACCCTGCCGACGAAGTCACCACTGCCGGTCGGCGACGCGAGGCTGGCCTGGTTGGTGACGGAAGGATTCCATCCGGCGAACGAGTGGATCGCGGTCGAGTGTGGAATGTCGAAGGAGATGGCCGTCATGGAGAGGTTGTCGAGGATGCCGTCACGGCCCGCCACCGAGTCGAACGTGCGCGAGAAAGAGTCGTCGCTGTTGTCGTTGTCCAGGTCGCCGTCGAAATAGCGGTCTATCACGACGCCCGTGTAATTGAAGGCGGTGAGATTGCGCAGCGTCATCGTCACGGTGAGTTCGTGGTTGGCCGGGTTGCGTAGAAAAGTCTGCGTCAGCCGCCACGCGCCGTCGCAGGTGTCGCGTATCAGGGTCGTCCCGTTGGCCGTGGCCCCCGTCTCAAAAACGGTGGGACTCCACGAGCGCACGTTGCCGGAGCAGCCCGTCGCCTCGCTGAAGCCCGCGTCGAAGTAGCGCACGGCACCGATTGAAGTGGACATGCTGACGACGTAGCCCTCGCCCACGGAGCCGCTCGCCAGGTGCTCGAAGCCTGCGGGAGATTCCAGGCGGACGAGGTTGCCGTGCGTCGAGATGGTCCACTTGAAGAGGGTGTCGCCCGCGCCGCTGGTGAAAGTCTTATAAGCAGCGGCCGAACTCGTCGTGGCCGCTTCGGTGCTGGCGAGCGCGGCCGCTTTGCTCGCCCCGGACTGCTTCGCGCCGTCGTTGAGCGGCGTGTAGCCTGCGCGCGGGTTCTTGGTGACGGCCTGCGTCGTCATCTTTTCCCGGGCGGGGAGAGGAGTGTCCTGGGAGAAAGCCGAAATGCACGTCGCGATGATTAAGAGAGCCAGAGCGATCCTGGTGAGCTTCTGCGCTTTCATTTTTTTACTCCTTCGAGGTCATTTTGTTATTGGCTGTTTCGACCGAGTCTCACAGCCAGCCGGACCTCCGGGGACCGCGGGCAGGGAAGACTCGCGCGCGCTGGCCGCGTCGGGGGCTCTGATGATGTAGCGGAGAGAGGATGCGTAAAGGATTTCCGGGCGGCTAAAAGCTCTTTCGCTTACCTGCTCATTTTTACCCTCTGAAAAAATCCTTTGAAACGCCGCCCGCGCACAGGGCAACGATTGTGCCGCGCCGTTTGAGTGACGAACTTCTACTTTTTGTGAGCCAAAACGGGTAACGTCGTGCGCCGGCCTGTCGGAAAACGTGTGCAAGGGTGCGCCCGCGCCCAACAAAGGGCTTGACTTTCGTGCCCGGTCGGCGCTTATCCTCTCCGCGCAATCCTGATGCGCCTTAAAAAATCTCTAACGAGGATGATTAACCGATGATGATACGGAGTGTCCGTTTGTTGACAGCGCTCGCGGCCGTCGTCGCCGCGCTCTCGTTAATCGAACCCGCTGCGGCCCAGACGCCCAGACAAACGACCTTGCAGAGCGAGACGCCGGCCAGCTTCGAGCCGACGAACGAAGGCCTCGACCACGTCAGGCGCGACGTGATGATCCCCATGCGCGATGGTGTGAAGCTGCACACAGTCATCCTCGTGCCGAAGGGCGCTAAAGGCGCGCCGATACTTTTGACGCGCACGCCCTACAACGCCTCCGCGCTCACGAGCCACTCGGAAAGCTCGCATCTTGGGCCAATCCTGCAAGGCTATGACAACGCGACGGACGTGATCGTCGAGGGCGGTTACATACGCGTCGTGCAGGACATTCGCGGCAAGTACGGCTCCGAGGGCGACTACGTGATGAACCGCCCGCTCGTCGGGCCGCAGAACCCGACGAATGTTGACCACGCCACGGACACCTACGACACGATTGACTGGCTCGTCAAGAACGTCCCCGAGAGCAACGGCAGGGTCGGCATCCTCGGCATCTCTTACGACGGCTTTCTGCCCCTGATGGCGCTCATCAACCCGCACCCGGCGCTCAAAGTTTCTGTGCCAATGAACCCGATGGTGGACGGCTGGATGGGCGACGACTGGTTTCATAACGGCGCGTTCCGCCAGCAGGGGATGCCTTACATCTACAACCAGGAGGCGACTCGCGCGAACGACCTGAAGTGGTGGACGAGCCACTTCGACGACTACGACATGTTCATGGAGGCTGGCTCGGCCGGCGAACTCGGAAAGCGACGCGGCCTCGAACAATTGGGCTTCTGGCGCAAGCTGCTTGAGCACCCTGCTTACGACGCCTTCTGGCGCGACCAGGCCGTGGACAAGATACTCGCCGCGCAGCCGCTCAAAGTGCCCGTCATGCTCGTGCACAGCCTCTGGGACCAGGAAGACATCTATGGCGACATAGCCGTCTATAAGGCCATCGAGCCGAAGGACACGAACAACGATAAAGTGTTTCTCGTGATGGGACCGTGGCATCACGGCCAGATGATCCACGAAGGCTCGTCGCTCGGCGCTGTGAAATTCAACAGCGATACCTCGCTCACCTTCCGCCGCGAAGTCCTGCGTCCATTCCTCGATCAGTACTTGAAAGACGGCGCGCCCAAAGCGGACATCTCTCCGGTCACGGCCTTCGAGACGGGGACGAACACCTGGCGGCGGTTGCCTTCCTGGCCCGCGGGCTGTGCCAGCGGCTGCACGGTCAGCGCGACTCCGCTCTTTCTCACGAGCGGCCACAGGCTCAGTTTCGGAGGGCCGAAGGCGGGCGACAGTAAGTACGAAGAATACGTTTCGGACCCGATGAAGCCCGTGCCATACCGCGCGCGCCCGATAGACAACGGCAGTTGGTCGCGCTGGCTCGTTGACGACCAGCGCGAGGCTTCGGGGCGGCCGGACGTGGCCGTGTTCGTCTCATACGTCCTGACCTCTCCGATGAAGATCAGCGGCGAGCCAATCGCCAATCTCGTCGCCTCCACCAGCGGGACGGATTCGGACTGGGTCGTCAAGGTGATAGACCTTTACCCGGACGAGGTCGCGGGCCAGGCCAACATGGGCGGCTATCAGTTGATGGTCTCGGCGGACATCTTCCGTGGCCGCTACCGCGAGAGTTTGGAGACGCCGAAAGCGATTGCGGCTGACAAGCCTTTGCTTTACCGTTTCGCGCTCCCGACGGCGAACCACGTTTTCCTGCCGGGCCACCGCGTCATGGTGCAGATTCAGTCGAGCTGGTTCCCGCTCTACGACCGCAACCCGCAGACATTTGTGCCAAATATTTTCTGGGCCAAGCCGGGCGACTACCGCAAGGCCACGCAGCGCATCTACCACGAACCCGGCCGGGCCAGTTTCATAGAACTGCCTCTGGTTACGACGCCCTGAACGGGAGACGGACGACGACGGAAGTTTCATCAACACACTGAAGAGAGAGGTCGGATGCGTAGAATCTGCTTTCGTCTATCTATTAGTTTGCTCTTGACGCTGCTCTGCCTGGCGCGCGCCGTGGGGCAGGCGACAGAGGAGGCTCGCTCCTGGAATCAGCCAATCGAGCCTTACCGCGTCATCGGTAACGTTTACTACGTCGGCGCGTCGGACATAACTTCGTTCCTTATTGTCACGCCTGCGGGCCACATCCTGCTCGACGGGGGCTTCGCCGAGACGGTCCCGCTCATCAAGCGCAACGTCGAGCGTTTGGGCTTCCGCCTGGAGGACATCAAAATCTTACTCAACAGCCAGGCGCACTACGACCATGCGGGCGGACTGGCACAGTTGAAGCAAGAGACCGGCGCGCAACTCGCGGCGAGCGAGGCGGACGCCGCGCTCCTCGCCGCCGGGGGCCGCGGCGACTTCCACTTCGGCGACCGGCTTCCTTATGAACCTGTCAAGGCAGACCGCCTCCTGCGCGACGGCGACCAGGTCAGGCTCGGCGGCGTAACGATGACCGCGCGCCTGACGCCCGGCCACACCAGGGGCTGCACCACGTGGACGATGCGCGTGAAGGAGGGCCGCAAGCACTACGACGTGGTCTTCGTCGGCAGCACGACCGTTCCGGGCTACAAGCTGGTCGGTAACTCTCAGTACCCGGAGATCGTGGCCGACTACGCGCGGACGTTCCGCGTGATGAAACGCCTTCCCTGCGACGTGTTCCTGGCCTCGCACGGAAACTTCTACTCGATGCGAGAGAAGGCGGAGCTTCTGGCCCAGGGGAAAAGACCCAACCCGTTTATAGACGGCCTCGGCTACAAGCGTTTTATAGCGGAAACTGAGAAGGCTTTCAGGGAACAGTTGAGACGTGAAAAGTTGAGTCAAAACTTATGACGAGTGAAAACAACAAGACCTTCCTGCGCCCGTGGGTGGCTTGGGTCGCGCTGCTGTTGATCGTCCTGTCGGGACTGGCGATGGTCATCATCCCGGTCTTTATCATCATGCCGTTCAAGGCTCAAACTGAGCGGGGCATGGAACTGTCATACAGCCTTCGTAGTTGGTCGCCGCTCGTCACGCTCGTCGGCTCCGTGGTGGCGCTGGCGCTGGCCGTGTGGCTCTGGCCGCGTGCGCGCCGCTGGTGGCGTAAGGCTGCTCTGGTCATCATCCTCATACCGCTTCTCGCGGCCGCCTGGTTCGCCAGACAAAACCACTTCGAGTGGATGTTCAACCCGCTCGCCAACGCGTCGTACGCCAAAACCGGCGAGGCGAGTTTCGTCGCCGACACGGACATGGTGATAGCCGTCGAAAAGAACGGGGAATCGGTCGCGTATCCGGTACGCCTGATGGCCTACCATCACATTGTCGAGGACACGGTCGGCGGGACGCCCATCGTCGCCACCTATTGAACGCTCTGTCACACCGGTCTGGTGTGGGAGGCGACAATCGGCGGGCGTAAACTCAACTTTCACCTGGCGGGCATCAACAATCAGAACTTCATCATGCGCGACGAGGAGACGGGCACGTGGTGGCAGCAGGTCACGGGCGAAGCCATCCTCGGCCCGCTCAAAGGCCAACGTCTGCGCCAGGTCTTTCATGACGAGTTGACCTTCGGCCTCTGGAAGCGTGAGAAGCCAGAGGGGCGCGTCCTGCGGCCCGACGAACAGATAGAGAGCGCGGGGAAGTATCCCCCGGCCGACTGGGACACGCGCATGTCCAAGGTGCCGGTCACGACCTCTAAGGGCATGGACCCGGCGCTCGAACCTCGCGCGCTGGTCGTGGGCGTCGTCGCGGGCGGGGCGTCGAAGGCTTATCCTTTCGACGCCGTCCTCAAACAGAGCCCGATCATGGACACCGTCGGCGGTGTGCCAATTTTCATAGTGGCCGGGGAGGACAAGAAGTCCGTGCGCGCTTACGAGCGAGTGGTGGAGGGGCGCAAGCTGGAGTTCTTCGTCAAGGCGGACGGTTCTCCGTTATTGATGGTTGATGCGGAGACGGGCAGCGAGTGGGACTTCGCGGGGCGGGCCACTGCGGGGCCGCTCGCCGGAAGACAGTTGACGAAGGTGG
>DATFCB010000448.1:0-4453 GCA_035253525.1 Pyrinomonadaceae bacterium
CACGCCCGTCCAGCAAAACTTCCGTCACGAAATCCGCCAGGGCAGAGGCGATTCTTTGGCCCAGTTCCGGGACGGACAAGCCCTGGCCTGTGCCCCACTCCTGCACGCGCCGCACCTCTTCGGGCGCACCGGTCGTCGTGAGCAGGCAGTGACCTCCGGCGGCGAGCCGCGCGCGCACCTCCCCCGTGACCGCCGAGCCGTCGAAGCCGTCGTTCATCAACTCCCGCGCGTCGAGTTGATAAATTGGCACACCCTGCGAGGCCAGCCACTCGTTCTGGACGCGCGTGGCGACAGAGCAACTGCCCGCGACCAGCAGGCAGCCGCGACGCCCTTCGATTATTTCGGGGGCGAAGGGTTTTTCGGTTCGCGCCGACAGCCAACCGCGTTCACGGAAGATGGCCGGCATCCCTATGCCGAAGGCGGAGCTTCCCGTCACCAGCCGCAGGTCGGCCGCCGCGCGGCAGATGGTTTTGACGTGCTCGTCGTTGAGGCAATCCACGACCGCGATTGACACGCCCTCGCCGCGCAAGGAACGGAAGCATTGCTTGAGCCTCTTAGCGCCCGCCTCGACTTCGTTGTGCGGGGCGAGGCCCGTGCGGCGTTTCGTCTGACGGCCGAGCAGGTCAACCAGGTTGGGATTCGTCATCGGCGTGAGCGGGTGATGGCGCATGGGCGAATCGCTCAATAATTGGTCGCCGACGAAATGATAGCCCTGATAAGTTGTCCGCCCGTTCACGGGCAGGGCGGGCAGTGCGATGGTGAACGCTTCGTCCAACTCGTCGAGCGCCGCATCAATCGAAGGCCCTATGTTGCCCTCGGGCGTCGAGTCGAACGTGCTGCAATACTTGATTTGGAAGACTCGCGGGTCGCGCTCTTTCAAGAGTCGTATCGCACGGCGCGTGCGCTCCTGCGCCTCGCGCGGCGGCAGGTTGCGCGTCCCTTCGGCCATCACGACCGAGTCGTAACCGTTGCTCCATTCCAGAAACTGCTCGGCCGGCGGCAGGTCTATGACGAGCAGTGTGAGCAAGCCCTCGTCGGCCAGCATCCCCGCCAGGTCACTCGCCCCTGTGTCGTCGTCCGCGACCGCCGCGAACACCAGTCTGCTCATAGAATCAATTTCAAAACTCAAGTCGCTCATTGACTCAACACCTTTGCGTCTTTGCGCCTTTGCGTGAGAATTTCCTCTCGCAAAGACGCAAAGAAAAACTAAGATGTTGAGACGTAGTTAGTCTTGTTCACTGTCTTCCTCTCGGAGTTTCTCCCGGACGGCTTCGAGGCTGGTGTGCAGGCTCGACAGGACTGGAACTTTAACGCGGCCGTTGAGTTGGGGCAGGATGCGCGCCATAGAAACTTGTGCCAGAACGATTGCGGAGACCTCCTGTTGTTCCAGCCGCTCTATGACTCCGAACAAAAGTTCGTCGTGCTGCGCGAGGTCGTTCGCAAGCAAGGCCGTGTAGGCTTCGGGCGAGACCTCCTGAATGACTTCGATCTCGCGCGACGCTTCCGCGGCCGCTTCGTTGATGAGCCGGGTGGTCGGGACGAGCGTCGGGGGGAAGGTGGCCGCGACTCCTATCTTCGCGCCGGCCCGCACGGCCTGCCGCGCCATAGGGTAATCAATCTTCAAAATCGGCAACTCGAAATCGCACGCCAACCGCTCGGCCAGCTCCTTCGACACGGACGAACACGTAATCATCGCCAATTCCGCGCCGTAAGTTTCGACCACGGCCTTAATCATCTCGGCCAGGCGTCTCTCGGCGGTCGCAGTCTCGTTCGCGGCCAGCAGGCGCAGCAGTCCGTCGTCGAGCAGGTTGGTGATTTCGAGTTCGGGGGCGGCCTCGCTGTAGAACTGCATCAACGGCCCTATGGCGGCCGGCGACGTGTGTATGAACGCCACTTTTCTTTTCGTCATGCTCTCGCGTGCCTCAAACTTTCGGAATCGCGCCGCATTATACTCTGAGCGGCTGACGCCGCAAGCTCGATAAAAATCTCTCTTGTCACAGGGCGCGCCGAACTGCTAATGTTCGTCGCACATCGTTCCGAGCACTTCGCTCTTGTTCGCCCTCTAAACCGGGCGCTCTTCCTATTTTCACTGAAAGGTCTGGTCCGGCGGATGAGATTAACCGTTTACACGTTGTGCGCGATTCTCGTGCTGGGGGCGTCGTTGGTTGCGGGCGGCTGCAAGCAGGGCGGCAGCGGCTCCGGCGGGAAGCGCATCGGCGTCACGCTCCTGACGCGCGAACACGAGTTCTACAGGCAGTTGGAGGCCGGGCTCAAAGAGGCCGCCGACAAGCAGGGCTATCAACTCACCATCACCTCCGGCGACTTTGACCTAGCCAAGCAGCAGTCGCAGATCGAAAACTTCATCACACAGCAGATGGACGCGATCATCGTCTGCCCGGCCGACTCGAAAGGAATTGGCCCAGCCATCAAGCAGGCGAACGACGCGAACATCCCCGTTTTCACCTCCGACATCTCGGCGCAGGGCGGGCAGGTGGTGTCGCACATTGCCTCGGACAATCTGGCGGGCGGGCGTCTCGCCGCTGACTTCATCGCAAAGGCGCTCAACGGCCAGGGTGAGGTCGGCATCATCGGGCAACAGGAGGTGCAGTCGGGCCTCGACCGCGAGTTGGGTTTCAAGGAGGAGATGAAGAAGTATCCCAACATCAAGGTCGTGTCCGTCCTGAACGGCGGCGGGGTGCGCGACCGCGCGTTGAAAGCGGCCGAGGACATGCTGCAAGGCAACGCCGGGCTGAAGGGCATCTTCGGCATCAACGACGACTCGGCATTGGGCGCGCTGGCGGCGGCCGAAGCGCGCGGGCGCAACGACCTGGTCATCGTCGGCTACGACGCCATCCCGGAAGCCGTCAAGGCCATACAGCGCGGCAGCGCGCTCAAGGCTGACGTGGCGCAGCAGCCGCACGAGATGGGTGCCAAGACGATTGCGGCCATCGCCACACATTTCGGCGGCGGGCAGCTTGAGAAGTTCATCCCGGTCCCGGTCAGGATAGTTGACGCGAACAGCCTGAAACAGTCAGGCGGCGCACCGGTGAAGTAGTAACAAAGTTTCAGAGCTAAAACTCAACCCCTTTGCGTCTCCAGCGCCTCCAGCGAGAGAAAACCAAAACATCTCACGCCAAGACGCAAAGGCGCAAAGGGTTGGGCCAATTTGTCGGATATGAGTGAAACCATCGGAGAGCCGAACGTGGCGCTCGGCGGGCGGCGGTTATCCTGGCAGCGCATCGCCGAGTACGTCATCGTCGTCGCGATTGTCCTTGAGTCAGTGGTCTTCGCGGTCATCGCGCCGCAGTTTTTCTCCGTCCCCAATCTGATTAACGTCGCGCTGAGCATAGCCATCACAGGCATCATGGCCGTCGGGATGACGGCCGTGATTCTGACGGGCGGCATAGACTTGTCCGTCGGGTCCGTGGCCGCGCTCTCGGGCGTAGTCGCCGCCATGATCGCGGCCGACGGCGGCGGCACGGGCGCGGTCCTCGGCGGCGCGCTCGCCGCGCTCTGCATCGGTCTGGCCGTCGGCCTCTTCAACGGCATCATGGTGGCACAGTTTCGCGTCCCGCCGTTTGTGACAACGCTGGCGATGCTGACCATCTGCCGCGGCCTCGCGTTCATCGTCACGGGCGGGCGCTCAATCGGCGACCTGCCCGCGAGTTTCGAGTTTTTGGGCAAGAAGCGGCTGCTCGGAATGCCCGTGCCTGTTATCCTGATGCTCCTGGTCTTCGCGGCCGGCTGGTTCGTCTTGAAGCGCATGACGTTCGGGCGCTACGTCTACGCCGTGGGCGGCAACCGCGAGGCGGCCTACCTCGCGGGCGTCAACACGAAACGCGTGACGCTGCTCGTTTACGTTTTGAACGGGCTGCTGGTGGGTTTGGCGGGGCTGGTCCTGGCGTCCCGCCTCGGCGCGGGCGTGCCGAACGCGGGCTTGCAGTACGAGTTGGACGTGATCGCGGCAGTGGTCGTCGGCGGCACTTCGTTGAACGGCGGGCGCGGCAGCGTCATCGGGACGTTCTGGGGCGCGGTCTTCATAGGCATCCTGAACAACGGGCTGAACCTGGCGGGCATTGACCCGTACATGCAGAAGATCGCGCTCGGCGTGGTCATCCTGCTCGCCGTGCTCGCCGACCAGCTCAACAAATCCCAGGGCGCGCTCAAAACTTAGCCGTCTAACAGAATCGGCTGCGGGCGCGAAATTTGTAGGGGCAGAGGACACGTCCTCTGCCCGCTTGGTTTCGATAACACGCGGGCAGAGGACGTGTCCGTGCCCCCTACAGTGTTCGTCATCAGAGGTTGAGATGAAAGCAGGTTACATCGCGGAGCACTTCCACGCGCACGAGCGCGTCGCAGAGGAAAGTCTGCGGCAGTTGGAGGGGACGGCGGAAGAGGTCGGACGCTTACTGGTCAAGGCGCTCGAAGGGGGGCACAAGATCATAGCCTTCGG
>DATFCB010000449.1:0-4371 GCA_035253525.1 Pyrinomonadaceae bacterium
CCATCAGCGGCAGGCGGGCCGTGATGACACTTTCGCCCGAGCCGAACTGACGGCCTCCCGCGACCGAGACGGCCATCACGCGGTAGCGCGTCAAATTGTCGGGCACTTTGACCTTGACCTGCGCGCGGCCGCTTGCGTCCGTCGGGACCGTCGGGGCGAAGACCGCCAGCGCGTTGAAATTCTCGCGCAGCCGAATCGCCTCGTTCTCCTCGCCCCCCTTTGCGGCCGCCTCGTCTGCGTCCGCGAGAGCGAAGTTGTCCATTTTCGCCGCGCGCCTGGCCTGCGCCACGGGTGCGGGCGGCGGAGCGGATTCTGACAGCACGCCGCCGGCATAGCCGCGCCCGTTCCTGGGCGCGTTCTGAGCCTGCTGAAGCACGTCCTCGGGGTTGCCGAGCAGGATGCTGGCGCGCAGGTGGTGGTCGGTTGCGTCCGCGCCGCGCTGCGCGTAGAAGGTGTAAAGCGGGTCGCCTATGCGGTAGCCCGTGAGCGAGAGTATCGCTTCGTCAACCACTACGAGCGCGACTTCGCTGCCGGCCACCCCGCGCCCTTCGGCGTCTTTGACTTCGACGTTGACGACTGTCTCCGCCCCTGGCTCAAGCGCTCCGTCGCGCGGGCTGGCCGAGACCGTGAGCTTCCGTTCGATGGGCGGAATCTGTAGGTTCAACTGCCCTTTGGCGAAAGCCGGGCGCTTCGGCAGCTTTTCATCCACCTGCCCCTTGTCGTCCGTGCGCGCGGACATCCCCGTCAGGTCCACCTGCACGTGAAGATTCGGCGTGTAGGCTTCCTCAATCGGGATTCTAAGGGTGTGAGACGGCCCGTCCATCTGGAAGCGCTCGGTCTTGAGAATGCCGGAGCGGCGCAGCGTCAAGACGCCTTCGGCCGGGGCGAAGGGAGCCTGAATAAGAATCTCCGCCGTCTCGCCCGCCTTATACTCCCGCTTGTCGGGAATCATCTCGACTGTTTCCTGTTCCACGTCGCGCTTCGGCGGCTGCTTGCCGCCCGCGACCCAGAGCGTCAGCGCCGACTCGTTCGGGCGCTCGCGGTCGTCCTGAATCCTCGCGGTCACGCGGTACATCCCGCCGAGCTTTGGCGTGAAAGTACACTTGACCACGTCCGCCCCTGACTGCACCGTGCAGTCCTGCGGGTTCTTCTCCTTCTGCTGCCACTTGCCCTTCTCGTAAACCCAGTCGAGCATGACGGCGCGCATCTTGATCTCGCGGTTCGCAACGGCCTTGCCGTCCAGGTCCGTGACAATCGCCTCGACGACCAGCGGCTCGCCCTGCTGGACGAACGTGCGCGGGCTGCGCAGGCCGACATAAAGGTCAGCCGGGTGCACGAGCAGCGTCGAGGAAGAGGCCCACTGCTGGCGGTTCACGTCCGTCACCGAAGCGACGGCCGTGACGCTCGATGCGCGCGGCGGGTTGACCGAATCGAAGTCAATTCGGAGACGATGTTTCCCGGCCGCGTCCGTGCGCCCGCCGAAAGTCTCCGTGTGACCTTCGCTCCGACTGTTCCAGGAGCGCCACCACGGAACCCACTCGCCGAACGTGAAGTCCTGGCGGTTGGGCGGCGTGAAGACGGTCGGCTGCGAGGTCACGCGCCAGTTCACTTCAGCGTTGGGCAGTCCGCCGCCCGCGTAGTAAGAGGCGGAGACGGTCGTCTCGGCGAAGCCCTTGACGAAGTGCGGGCCTTCGGTAGCCTCAGACTTGACTTCAAACTCGGGGCGGCGAAACTCCTGCACCTGAATGTAGTGTTGCTGCGAGCCGCCCGACAGTGTCGCCTGGTCGGCCTGAAGCTGAACGTAGGCGTAGCCCAGATTCATTGTGCCCGGCAGCTTGAAATTGGTGTCGAAGCCGCCGAGCGCGTTTATCTGCGAAGACCCCTTCAAGACCTCGTTGCCCTGCGAATCCCTGACCGCATAAGAGACGGTGCGGCCCACGCCCTGACCGGGCAAATCCACGTCGCCGAGTTTTCCCCCCTCGACCTTGCGAATCCAGCCCTTGAGGTGAACTTCCTCGCCGGGGCGATACATCTTGCGGTCGTCGAAGACGAACCAGCGTAAGGCGTCCTCGGCTGCGCGCCTGTACCAACTCGTGCCCGTGTTCCACCACTCTTCGTGCTCCGGCATGAAGGCCACGTCGCGACCCTGCCGCGCGATGAGCAGGCCCGAGCCCTGATTATCCAGGGTCTTCAGCGGAATGCGCGCGATGCCGAACATGCCGCTCTCGCCCGCAACATTCAGCGGGTGAACTCTCAGTTGGACGCCGGAGAGCGGCTTTCCTTCCTTGAGCGAGGTCGTCCACGCGTACAAATCCGCGTTGTCCACGAAGGCTGAGAGTCCTATGTTGGTTGACTGCACCCACGCCTCGACCGACTGGCGCTCGCGCTTCTTCGTGCCCGCGCCGGCCTCGACGACGATGACGACGTGGCCCAGGCCGTTGTCGAGCGCAGGCGCGAGTTCGAGCCGCGTCTCCGTCATCTCTTCAGGCTGGCCCTTGACGGCGACCGTCTTCTGCGAGACGAGCGTGCCCGGCGGAAAGGTCTGCTTCTGCTTCGTGTCCTCGTAGTAGTCGTAGGTGAAGCGCATGTAGCGGACGAACTTTTCCCAATCCTCGGGCTGAACCTTGTAGAGCCTGACCTTGAGCGTCTTGTGGTTGACGCTGTAGACGGAGAAGGTGCGCGGGGCCGAGGGGTCAAGGACGACGAACGCCTTGCCGGAGGAGACGAGCGAGGGCGGCGCGGGGCCGACGTTGAAAGTCAGCACAACGTCCGAGCCGAGCGTCTGGTTGAACTGGTCCTTGAGCGAGCGGTCTATGGTGAGTTTGTAAGTCGTCCGCCCGCGCTTGACGCCATCTATGTACATCATCTGGCCGTAGACGCTCACCTTCAGGCCGGGCACCTCTGGCTCGACACGAATCTTCGCCTGGTCGAAGGCGTCGGCGTCCACCGG
Organism: Pyrinomonadaceae bacterium; assembly: GCA_035253525.1. Taxonomy (GTDB): domain Bacteria; phylum Acidobacteriota; class Blastocatellia; order Pyrinomonadales; family Pyrinomonadaceae; genus QHXM01. The sequence goes on from DATFCB010000449.1 coordinate 2,951, forward strand.
GTTAGAGAACATGATGATCCACTGGTCGAACGGCGAGCAACGAAGGTCTCCGCTGTAGCCGCATTTGTGCTCCGTGACGCGGAACGGGCCGTAGGTGCGGAAGACGAAGTTCTGCGGGGCGACGGTCGTGCGCGGACCCTCGGCCGAAGGCGTGCCTGGGCCAATCTGTATGTTGATACTTGAATCGGCGGGGAGCGCAGTCGCGGTCTCCCCCGTCTCCGTGACGGCGCGGAACGCGAGCCAGCGCCCACTTTCGGCCGCTTTGGCGAGCTGGCTGACGACCTTGTCGGCCGCAATCTCCTGCTCCGTGGCGAGCCTGATTTTCAAGTCGCCCGACCCGCCCTGGACTTTAATCGTCCGCAGCACGGCGGCAGGGTCAATGCGCTGGTCGAACTCCACGAACATGAGCTGGTCGCGCGCCGTCGGCGTGCTTGAATAAGGATAGCTGCTCCTGACCTGCGGGGGCGGGGTCGCGAACTTCCAGGTCTTTGTGGTTGCGATGGTCCCGCCGTTGGCGGACTTCGTCCCGGCCGGCACGGTCGCCGTAAACTCGGTCGCCATCGGGAGGCGGTTGTCCGGGACGTAAAGCAGGGTGCGGGTTCCGACCCAGCGCCACTTGCCCGGAGGCTGCGGCGACAACCTCACGGGCACGTCCCCGGCGGCGAGGTCGTCCACGGAAGTGATCGCCACCATCGGCTGCGAGAACGTGATGCTGAGTTGCGGGGCGAGCGGGACTTCGCCCTCGGGCGAGAAGCGCAGGACTTCGAGCGGACCCGCCGCCCTCTGGTCCGGCGTCGGGACGGGCTCGGACGAGGGGAAAGAGACGTTGACGGTCCTCCCTGTGCGCGGGGGCGGGAGCGACTTGTCGCGCAGCGCAAACTCCTGCTGGTCGCCCCCCTCAGCCTTGATTGGCGGCAGCCGCTTGAAGACGCCCTGGACTTCCGCGTCCGTCAGACGCGCGGTCTCTGCGACGGGCACGTTCGTCCGCGTCTCCGGCTGGCCCGCGCCCTGGCTCAAGCGAAACTGTAAGCCGTCCTTCACCTGTTCTCCGTCCGCTTCGTCGTCAGCGTTTGCCTCTTCCGCGGCGGCGGAAGAGAGGGCGCTGATGTGTGGGATGCTGCTTGCAAAGACAAAGAAAATCAAGGAGAGGCTGAGAATCAGTCTGAGATGCTTCATGGGTGTTCGTTCTCGCTCACGTCAAAAATAATCAAACCAGGGAGATTTCAAAAGCTCACGCGCGCGCCGGACAGTAAAACACTTCCCGGCAGGGCTAGAACGCCATGCCGCTTTTCGTCTTGCACGGACGAAGGGATAAGGGATGAGGGCGGAGGGATGAGATAAGAGCTTTCTGTCTTTACTTCATCCCTCCGCCCTTTCCAAATATCCTTCGCCCATAAAAACACACTGGCCGCCGACGCGCA
>DATFCB010000450.1:0-3649 GCA_035253525.1 Pyrinomonadaceae bacterium
ATGAAAAAGCGGCCGATAAATCCCGCCGCCTGTATAAAAACGGCCGACCAGAGGAATTATTACAAGTTATAAGTGATGAGTGATGAGTGATAAGTAAAGACCGGCGCTTTTACTTATCACTTATCACTTATCACTCATCACTTGTAATAATTCCTCTGGTCGGCCGTTTTTATACAGGCGGCGGGATTTATCGGCCGCTTTTTCATCGCCATAATTTCACTAATTGGAGGTTCTCTCATGAAAAGACACTTGCGTCTGGCGGCAGGCGCGGTTTTCCTGCTCCTCTGCGCGACGCAGGCATTCGCGGAGCTGCCAACTCTCATCCCGCGCGACGTTCTCTTCGGCAACCCGGAGAAGGCCGGGCCGCAGATTTCCCCGGACGGAAAGATGCTCGCCTACCTCGCGCCCGACAACGGCGTGCTCAACGTCTGGGTCCGCACCGTCGGCCAACAGGACGACCGCGTCGTCACCTCGGACAAGAAGCGCGGCGTACGCATCTACTTCTGGCAACAGGACAGCAAGCACATTCTTTACTTGCAGGACGAGGGCGGCAACGAAAATTGGCACGTTTATCAAACGGACCTCGCGACGAAGGAGACGCGCGACCTGACGCCTTTCGAGAAAGTGCAGGCGCGCATCGTCGCCGTTGACCCCAAGTTCCCGGACGTGATTCTCATCGGCATCAACAACCGCGACCCGCGCCTGCACGACGTTCACCGCGTTGACTTGAAGTCCGGCAAGACCGAGATGATCGTGGAGAACAAGGACGGCATGGAAAGCTTCGCCGTGGACAACAATCTGCAAGTGCGCGCCGCGAAGAAAGTCCTGCCCGACGGCAGCACGGAGATTTTCGTGCGCGACGACGACAAATCCCCCTGGCGCAGCTTTCAGAAGTGGGGGCCGGACGAAGTCGTGAACGGCGGCATCGCAGGCTTCTCGCCCGACAATAAAAAGCTCTGGCTCATCTCCAGCGTGGACGCCAACACGGGGCGGCTCGTCGAGGTGGACATCGCGACGGGCAAGCAGGCAGTCGTCGCCGAAGACAAGCAGTACGACGTGGGCGGCGCGATGGCGCACCCGACAAGGCGAACCCTCGAAGCCGTCCGCTTCGTACGCGCGCGCAGCGAGTGGCAGGTGATTGACAAGGCCATCAAAGCGGATTTCGACGCGCTCAGAAAGGTGCGCGACGGCGACTTCAACGTTACGAGCCGCGACGACGCCGACAAGACCTGGCTCGTCTCTTACGTGATGGATAATGGGCCAGCCTATTACTACACCTACGACCGCCCGAGCAAGAAGGCCACGCTGCTCTTCAGCAACCGCCCGGCGCTCGAAAAGTACACGCTCGCGCGGATGCGCCCCGTCTCTTTTCAGGCGCGTGACGGCATGACCATTCACGGCTACCTGACGTTGCCCGTCGGCGTGCCCGAGAAGAATCTGCCGATGGTCTTGAACGTGCACGGCGGGCCGTGGGGGCGCGACACCTGGGGATTGAGCAGCGAGGCGCAGTGGCTTGCGAATCGCGGCTACGCGGTCTTTCAGGTCAACTTCCGCGCCTCGACCGGGTACGGCAAGGCGTACCTCAACGCGGGCGACCGCCAGTGGGGCGCGAAGATGCACGACGACCTGATTGACGCGAAGAACTGGGCCATCAAGCAGGGCTACGCCGACCCGAAAAAGGTCGCCATCTACGGCGGCTCTTACGGCGGCTACGCGACGCTCGTCGGTCTCGCCTTCACGCCCGAAGAGTTCGCCGCCGGCGTGGACATCGTCGGCCCGAGCAATCTCAACACGCTACTCAAATCCATCCCGCCGTACTGGGGGCCGATTAAAGCGGTCTTCACCAAGCGCATGGGCGACACGGAGGAGTTTCTCAACTCGCGCTCGCCCTTGTTCAAGGCCGACAAGATCACCAAGCCGCTCTTAATCGCGCAGGGCGCAAACGACCCGCGCGTCAACATCAAGGAGAGCGACCAGATCGTGGAGGCCATGCGCAAGGCCAACAAGCCCGTCGAGTACATCGTCTTCACAGACGAAGGCCACGGCTTCGCGCGCCCCGCCAACCGCCTCTTCTTCTACGCCAAGGCCGAAGAATTTCTTGCCAAGTACCTCGGCGGACGCTTCGAGCCTGCGGGTGAGATCAAAGGGCACGCGGGAGAAATCAGGTAACAGTGGTCAGTGGTCGGTGGTCAGTGGTCAGTTAAGAGAAAGCAAAAGGCAGCCGAGTTAATCTCAACCGGCTGCCTCTTTCTTTTGTTTTTAACTGACCACCGACCACTGACCACTGACCACTGACTATTGCTTTTTCGGCGGGATGGCGCGGGGGATGTCGCCGTCGTCTAGGACTACGGGCGGAGGTTCCTGCAAGCTGGGTTTGATTTTGAGTGTGGGTGGGGCGGTCTTGGTGCGCGGGATTTTTACGGTCGCCACGTCCGATGCGCGGCGCAGGATGGCTCCGCCGCGCCCCGCCACCCAGGCGTCCGAGCCGCCCAGGTAGGCGACGCCGAAGAGCGCCGCGCTCGTGATTGTCGGCTGAAGCTCCCACGTCAGGCCGCCGTCTTTGGTGCGCAGGACGCGCCCCTGGTCGCCCGCGACGAGCACGTCGTCGCGGTCAGCGGTCCCTACGCCGAAGAGGTTGCCGCCCACGCCGCTCTCCTGGTCCTTCCACGTCGCGCCGCCGTCGTCCGTCCTCAGAATCAACCCGTCGCCGCCGACCACGTAGCCGCGCTGCGCGTCGGCGAACGCCACGTCGTAGAGCCATTCTTTCGCGTTCAGTCGCACTTGCGTCCACGTCTCGCCACCGTCTTCGGTCCGCAGGATGGTGCCCTGCGAGCCGACTGCGACGCCACGCTTCTCGTCCGCGAAACTCACGTCTTCGAGCCAGGCGTAACTGTTCGTCGGGCGGTAGCGCCAATTCTCGCCGCCGTCCTCCGTGTAAAGAATTGTGCCACGCGCGCCGGCGGCCCAGCCGCGCTCGGGCGTGATGAAGAAGACGCCGAAGAGGTCTTCCTTGCCCGGCACGAGCGTCGCCGCCTCCCACAGGGCACCGCCCGACGTGGTGCGCAGGATGGTCCCTTTCTCCCCGACCGCCCAGCCCTGCGCCTCGTTGATGAAGAAGACTGAGTTCAGACGCGCGTCCGTGCCGGAGGGGCGCGGCGTCCAGGCTTTGCCGCCCGAGTCCGTGTCCAGAATCCTGCCGCGCGAGCCGACGGCCCAGCCGCGTTCGTCGTCCAGAAAAAAGATGTCCGCCAAATCGTCGCGCCCGCCTTCGGTCAGTCGCCGCCAGCTCAACCCGCCGTCGTCCGAGCGCAGCACGAGCCCTTCGCTCCCGGCGGCCCATCCCGTCTCAACGTCCGCGAAGTAGAGCGTCACCAGCTTCGGGCTGGTGCGGACGCTGACGGGGAACCAGGTCGCGCCGCCGTCGCCTGTCGTGAGCACTATGCCGCGGTCGCCTGCGGCCCAGCCGCGCCGCTCGTCCGCGAAATGGACCGAGAGCAGGTCGGCGCTGGACAGCGTCTTGACCGGGGACCACGTCACACCGCCGTCGTCGGTGCGCAGAATCAGGCCGCCGTAGCCGACGACGAAAGCGCGCTTCTCGCTGACGAAGACGACGCCGGTCAGGGGCTGCTCTGTGGGAATCTTCACCTGC
>DATFCB010000451.1:0-3070 GCA_035253525.1 Pyrinomonadaceae bacterium
CGTTGCCGAGAAGGTCAGGTTCAACGAAACCGACCTGAGAGTGGCGCGCACGGTCGAATCGCGCGTTGACCCGGTTGAGACGCGCGTCGGCTCTGCCGAGGGACGCATCGAGCAGGTCGAGCAGAATTCGCAGCGCCTCTCAGGCCAGATTGACGAACTGGCGGCCGTCTCGAACGCCGCACGCGGCGGCGCGAAGGCCGCTCAGGAGACTGCGGACGCGGCCCTCGTCGGAGTCAACTCGGCCAACGAGCGCATCTCGTCTCTGGACGACTACGAGCCGCAGGGCGGCGCGACCATTCTCTTCCGCAGGGGCAGCGCGGTGCTTTCGGCCGACGCCAAATCACAGCTCGATCAACTGGCACAAAAAGCGCTTCAGTCCAAAGGCTACGTGCTCGAAGTGAGCGGCTTCGCCAGCAAGGAGGGCGGCAAAGAGATGAACCGCCGCCTCAGCCAGCAGCGCGCCGACGGCGTGATTCGCTACCTCGTCGAGAATCACAACATCCCGCTGCGCCGCATCATCACGCCCTTCGGCTACGGCGAGTTGAACCCGGTCGCGGACAACACCACTCGCGCGGGCCGCGCCGAGAACCGCCGCGTCGAGGTCAAAATCCTCGTCAGTCGCGGGCTGACGCAAGGCCCCGCGCAGATGAGTTCTTCCATCGCGCCGGAATAAACTGACAATCCAACTCAAACAAGAAGGGCCGGAGGGATGAAACCTTCCGGCCCTTCTTACTTTGAAGACAAAGACAATTCAGGCGACGGCGTTGCGTGCGATAACTTCGCGGTAGAAGTCTGCGCTCAGCTTCGGCGTGCGCTTCTGCGTCTCGTAGTTGACGTGGTGCAGGCCGAAGCGGTTGGTGTAGCCGTCGGCCCACTCGAAGTTGTCCATCAGGCTCCAGAGGAAGTAGCCGCGGACGGGGACGCCCTCTGCGGTCGCGCGCTGTAGCTGCGTGAGGTAGCTGCGCAGGTACGTCACGCGGTCTGTGTCGTAGACGCGCCCGTCCGCTGACGGCTCGTCCGCCGAGGAGCAGCCGTTCTCCGTGATGTAAATCTCCTTCGCGCCCCAGAGCTTCGAGACGTGGCGCGGCCCCCAGTAGAGAGCTTCCGGCGCGATGTAGAGCCAAAACGACGGCGCGTGCGGGAAAGACTTGGGGTGCGGCACCAGACTGAAGCCGACGGGCGAAGACTCGTCTGCGCGCACAAACTGCGGCGTGTAGACGTTGATGCCGACGAAGTCGAGCGGGCTGGAGATAGCCTTCAAATCTTCCGGTGTGAACTTCGGCGCGTCCGCCCCGGCCTGCTTGAGATACCAGTCCGTGTACTTCCCTTCCTGAATCACCGTCAGATACTGCGCGTTCATCTCGCGCGTCGCGCGCTCGGCCGCGGCGATGTGCGCGGGCGTCTCGATGACCGGGGCAGCAATCGTGATGTTCTCCGCCAGGCCGACCTTCGTGCCCGGCTTGGCGGCGGCGCGGATGGCCTGCACCGCGAGGCCGTGGCCGAGCACGGCGTGATGGCGCGTCTGGTTGAGGCGCAGGCCCGTTAGCTTCAGGCCCGGCGCGTGGATGCCCCAGCGGTATCCGACCTCGACGAAGGCACCGAACTCGTTGATGGTGAAGATGTGCTTGACGCGGTCGGTCAGGCGGGCCGTGACGTAGCCTGCGTAGTCCGCGAAAGCCTTGGAAGTCTCGCGCCCCTCCCAGCCGCCGAAGCGGTCCTGCAAGGACTGCGGCAAGTCCCAGTGGTAGAGCGTCGCGTAGGGCTGTATGCCCTGGGCCAAAAGTTCGTCCACGAGCCGGTTGTAGAAATCCAGCCCTTTCGGATTCGGCGGCCCGTCGCCGTTGGGGAAGACGCGGGGCCACGCGATTGAGAAGCGGTACGCCTTGACACCGAGCGACTTCATCAACTGCACGTCTTCCTTGTAGCGGTGATAGTGGTCTGTCGCCACGTCGCCCGTGGCGTTGTCCACCGTCTTGCCGGGCGTGTGCGAGAAAGTGTCCCAGATGGAAGGCCCGCGACCGTCCTCCTTGACCGCGCCCTCGACCTGATAGGAGGCCGTGGCCGTGCCCCAGAGGAAGCCTGGTGGGAAGGCGCGTTGTGGGCCAGAAGCGGGCGTGGCCGCCTGGTTGTTTTGTGACGCCGCGCCCGCCGCTTCAAAGGGCGTCGTCACCGTCGAGGCCAGCGCCGCCGCGCCGGCCAGCTTCGCGAATGTGCGCCTGGATACTTTCCTGCTCATCGAAAGACCGTCCTCCTAGCGTCAATGTCCACGCATCAACCCCTTTGCGTCTTTGCGGCTTGGCGTGAGATGTCTTGGTTTTCTCTCGCCAAGGCGCAAAGACGCTAAGAGGTGTTGAGTTTTTGATAAAACCGAGTCAGGCTAGCACAGGCTTACGCGCTCATCAATCTTCAAATAAAAGTCTGGCTTTAATGCGACACGGCGCGAGCGGTTGTCATGCGGCGGCGCGGATCGTGCCGGATGTTTTTCTGGTTGCGCTGAGCCTTGAAGTAGATTGCACGATTTATGAAGGAGACAGAAAAGAGGATTGTGAGGGCGGTCAGATTAATCATCGAATTATAATTCACCGCGTCGCCGCTGACGTTCGTGACGTAGGACAGGGACCATACTCCGAAGCCCATTAGGGCGACTAGGTTATTGAATTTCCAGATGCCGGGCGTCGGCAGCCGCAGGATAATGAAGGCGCTCACGAGCGCAGTCCACACGACCAGCGCGAGCGTTAAGGTCGAGAACGTCGCGGCCGGAAGTAAAATGGCACAGAGAGTGTAAAGCGGGGCGGGCACAATCGCGACGAGCAGAAACAACGCGCGCCTTGAAGGAAATCTACGCCTTCTCTCTTTAGCCATGCTTTTAATTAAATTATGAAGCTCCGGCGGAAGAGAATCATATGTCGGCCCAGAGAGTTCCGAGGGAGAAAAATTACTGAGGTTCAGAACGTTGTTCGGATAGTCCGGCCGAAGTTTGGCGAGCCGAAGAAAAACCTCCAGGGCTTCGTCTCTCTTGCCCTGCTTCAAGAGGGCAAGTCCCAAATTGTTTAGCCCCACCCAATTCGTC
>DATFCB010000452.1:0-3071 GCA_035253525.1 Pyrinomonadaceae bacterium
GAGCCGACAGAGGCCGAACTGGCATACGAGTGTTTGCTGAAATGCATGGAGCAGCTTCCCCCCGCCAACCGCAAGTTGATTTCGGGGTATTACCAAAATGACAAACGGCAAAAGGTCGAATCCCGTAAGAATCTGGCCGAGACGCTGGGAATCGCGCAGAACGCGCTTCGCATACGGGCGCACCGCATCAGGCAAACACTTCAGCACTGCGTCGAGGAGTGTCTGGAGCAGAGCGCGCCGGCATGAAATGTAGTTCGACTATTTAGCATATCTATTAGGGGGGACGAGTTCTGCCTTAAATATTTTTCCGATGACGCACGTAAAACCCGAAGATATAAAGCAATACCTGCTCGGGGATGCTTCGCCGCAGACACAGCAGGCGATTGAAGAGCGCCTGCTGACCGAAGAAAGTTTTCTCGAAGAACTGAGTTTTGCCGAAGAAGAGTTGATAGACGATTACGTCGGCAGCGAATTGTCCGCCGCCGAGCGCGCACGCTTCGAGCAGCATTTTTTGTGCACCCCGGAGCGGCAACGCAAGCTGCGGTTCGCGCAGACGTTCATGCGCTACTCGTCGGAAAAGGGCGTGACGGAACCGGCCGAAGTGTCGCAGGCTCGTCCGACCCTGGCCGAGCGCCTGCGCGCTTTCTGGCGCGGCCGCCCCGTCCTGCTCCGCGCCGCCACGGCGTTCACGGTCTTAGCCATCCTGGCCGGCGCGTGGTGGTTCTCCTTCCCGCGCACGCCCAGGACTTTTGCCACGCTCTCTCTGACCATCAACGTCAGCAGCAACCGCGCCGAAGGCGTGCAAGCGAGTAAAGTGTTGCTCCCGCTCAAGGCCGACGCGCTGAAAATTTCCCTGCGGCTCCCGGAGAATTCGCCTCAGGCGGCACAACACCGCGTCGAATTGTTGGACGAGAAAGTTGAAACCAGGACCCTGGAGATAACCGAGCGCGACGAAAAATCCGTCACGGTCGTGATTCCTGCCGACGAACTCACGCGCGGGCAGTACATACTGAAACTCTACGAGACGCCTGCCGGCGGCGCGGAGCAGCGCGTCCCCGGCAGCTACTTCTTCACCGCCGAATAAGCGTCCGCTTCCCCGACGCGGCCCGCCCGCCTGCGAACCCACCAGGCCGCGGCAATCAGGAGCCCTAACAAACCGGCGACGGCGATCAGTTTCGGATAGATTGACGACTCAGCCGCGGCGCGCGGCGACTTGATGACCTGGCGATAATCGCCCTGCAACGTGAACGCCGCCCAGTAGTACGGCGAGCGCCACTGCGGTTGCTGTCGCATGCTGTTCTGGGCCGCGCGCAAAGCCTCTGCCGGAGTCATCCCGCGCTCCAACAGGTTGCCGTAAAAGAGCTGCATCAATTCGGCGGTCGCCTCGTCGTCCACCTTCCACAAACTCGCCAGCACACTCGACGCGCCCGCGTACATGAACCCGCGCGTCAGGCCAATCAGCCCCTCGCCGCGCACCTCTTTGCCCAGCGCCGTGCTGCACGCGCTCAAGACGACAAGGTCAACAGGCGCGCGCAGGCTGTAGATGTCTTGCAGCCCTATGAAGCCGTTCTGCTCACGCCCGTCGCGGTCAACGGTGGAGAGCAGGAGGCCGGAGTTTTCCGGGTGGGCCGGGTCGAGGAAGCCGTGCGTGGCGAAATGTAGAATCGCGAACCTGGAGAGGTCCGTGCCGCGCAGTTGTTCGCGCGAGGCGTCGAAACCCGCCGCCACGAAACTATCTTCCTCGGAGGCCACGCGGCGCAAGTAGGCCATCTCCTGCTTGTTATAGAACATGGGCCGTATGGCCGCTGGGTCGTAAGAATCACCTTTGAGTTCTATGCCGCGCAGGGCGTGTCTGGAGCGCTCGTCTTGCAGCGAATGCGCGGAGGCCAACTGGTCGCCGTCGCCCGCGGCCTTGTGTTGCGCGTAGTTCGCCTCGAAGACGGGGTCGCCGAAAGCCGCCAGCATCTTCGCTGCCGGCTGACGCCGCGCGGCCTCCTGCCGCAACCCTCCAAGGATGGAGGCAGAGGGGGCGTTAACGACTTCGTATCCGGCGACGAGCGGTTCGTGGTTGCCAGATGGCGACGGCAGGGCCTGGAACGGGATGTAATTGAGCGCGCCGTCGGCCACGACGATGATCCGGCGCTTGTTTAATTCTGCGGCGACGGGCGCGAGAATCATCTGTGCCAATTCCTCCGCCGCCGGGCCGGGTTCGCCCGCGGGGCCTGCGGACGACAGGCTGACGAGCGTCTGGTAAACCCTCCGCGCCGCCTCGTCAATCAGGGGCTGCGCGGGTAGCTCGTAGCTCTTGAAGCCGTCGCGCGTGACGGCCCAGACGTAGCTTTTGTCCGCGCCGAGGCTGTACTCAAGCAGCACCGTCTCGTCGTCGGCGATGACCTGCTCCTGGATTTCTCGCAGCCCCCAGGCCGCGGGCCGCGTGAGCTGCCCGTAAGAGGGAGAGCGCGCCCGTATGGTTTCATTGATCTCTTTATACTCGGCGTCCAGCCTTTCAAGCTCCGCCTCCAGCGCCGCCAACTCTTCCTTCCTGTATGTCTCCTTGCCGAGCAGCGCGACTCTGTAGTCCTCTTTCACACGCAACGATTGCCGGAGCGACTTTTCGCGCTCGGCCAGTTGCGGGTCGAGGCCGGGCGCGAGGTTCGTCTCCGTCGCGCGCAACAACTCCGCCAGGGAACGCGCCCTCGCCAACTCGCTCGTCTCGAATGCCTGAACGTCCAGTCCGCGCGAGCCGTCCGCTTGATGCCTGCGCATCAGACACTCGACGTAAGTCTCGTAACGCTCGTAGACGGTCGCGGAAAAGGCCGCCGTCAGATCGCGGCTCGTGGAGACGCGGCGCACGTCCTCCGTGACGGCGATTGACTGGCGCAAATAACCTTCCGCCGCGTCCAGCTTATTCTCTTTCAGTTCTAAGCTCCCCAGCGCGTAAAGCGCGGCCGACTGGTTGACGTGGTCTGAGAGTGCGCGAAAAGCCGCCAGCGCCCGGTGGTAATATTCCCTGGCCTTCGCCGTCTGCCCCTGCCGTTGGTAGACCTGCCCCATGAGGGCGCGCAGGCGGC
>DATFCB010000453.1:0-25385 GCA_035253525.1 Pyrinomonadaceae bacterium
GACATGCGGCCGCGGATAGAGGAGACGGTTCGGAGGGTGACGGGGCGTCCCCCCACGGAGATAGCCATAGTTTCTCCCGGTCAGGACGTGTGGCTTATCTACATCGGCTTGTCCGGCCATACGTTAAAGAGCTTTCCATTAAATCCCGCGCCGAAAGGTACGGCCAGCCTGCCGGCGGCCGCCCTGGAGGTTTACCGGAAAGTTGATGCCGCTTTCCTGAGCGCCATGCAGCGTGGCGCTACGGGCGAAGATGTTTCAAAGGGTTATTGGCTTTCGAGCGATGACGCGGCACTGCGCGCCGAACAAATGGCGATGCATGAATACGCCGCCCGACATGAAGACGTGATTCGCACCGTCCTGCGCTACTCCGCAGATAACGAGCAGCGACAGATAGCGGCTCAGATGCTCGGCTACGTGAACCAATCCGCGCGGCAGATTGCAGACCTCGTGCGGGCCAGTCATGACCCTGATGAAGGGGTACGCAATAACGCGACCAGGGCTTTAGGCGTGCTGGCAAAGTCGAATCCGCAAGTGGCGGCGCGAATCCCGGCCACGGGGTTTATTGAGATGCTGAACTCCGGCAGGTGGGTTGATCGCAATAAAGCCGGCGGCTTGCTGCTGGCGCTCAGTCAATGGCGTGCGCCGAAGCTGCTGGCCGCGTTGCGCGCGCAGGCGCTTGAGTCGCTGCTGGAAATGGCGCGATGGCGCTCGCCCGGCCACGCGTATCCCGCACGAGTGCTGCTGGGGCGGATAGCCGGGATTGAAGAAACACGATTGCAAAAGCTGGTCTGGGATAATCAACAGTTTGAGGTCGTCATCAAAGCAGTGCGGCGAAAATCATGAGTCGGAATTGTTCCGAAACGCCGCTGGCGCGGTCGGGCCTCACTCCGACTCCTATCTTGAATTGCCTTGACTCATTCAGAGCGGGTAAACTTCACGTCAGTTCGTCAATCAATTAACTCAAGGGAAGCACGCTATGAAAGCACGCGCTGACGCCATCATTCGGCTTGAGCAGGCGGAATATTTGGACCGGCTTCTGCCGGCGAGCCAGGGCATAGTCGCCGAGATGGAGGCGGACGCCGCGAGCAATCGTGTGCCAATTGCGGACCGTGAAGTGGCGCTCTTTCTCGAAATCACCGCGCGGGCGATGAACGCTCGGCGAGTCCTCGAAATCGGGATGGCAATCGGTTACGCGGTCGTACACCTGGCGCGCGGGATGGCGGACGACGGCCTCGTCGTCACCATCGAGCCGAACGACGAGATGATTCGCCGCGCCGAGGACTACCTGACGCGAGCGGGTGTGCGCGAGCGCGTGCGCATTGAGCGCGGTCTTGCGCTCGAAGTCATCCCGCGCCTCGAAGAGACTTTCGACCTCGTCTACCTGGACGCCTTGAAGGAAGAGTATTCGGATTATCTTGAGCAAGCCCTGCCGCTCTTGCGCGTCGGCGGCGTGGTCGTCGCGGACAACGTTCTGTGGGGCGGGCAGGTCGCGGGCGAAGTGCGCTCGCCTGACCAGCAGGCGTCCACGCAGGCGCTGCGCCTCTTCAACCAGCGCTTCGTCAACCACCCGCAACTCGTCGGCGAAATCCTCTCGTTTGGCGACGGCGTCGCCTACGGTATCAAGGTCCGTTGAATGTGAGCGGCGGCGCATCATTTCAAGTGAGCGTGGTTCTAGACAGTTTGGAGACTCGCGAGCGGGCGGCGCGTGTGATTGCGGCGGGCGGCGTCGTGGCCTTCCGCACGGACACTTTCTACGGCCTCGGCGCGGACCCTTTCAACCGCGACGCGCTCAATCGCGTGAACGAGTTGAAAGGGAGAGACGGGAAGCCCATCCTCGTCGTCGTCAGCGACGAAGACGTTGTCGAGCGTTTCATCGCCGGCAAGTCGCAGTTGTTTGAAGCAGTCGTGCGTCGTCACTGGCCGGGCGCTTTGACGCTGGTCACAGAGGCAAAAGGGGAAGTGCCGTCGGAGTTGACGGCCGGGAGCCAAACGGTGGGCCTGCGGCTGCCGGATGACGAGGAGGTTCGCTCGTTCGTGCGCGCGACGGGCGGCGCGCTCACGGCGACGAGCGCGAACCTCGCGGGCGAGCCGCCCGCGCGCAGCGCCGCAGAGGTCGCGCGCGCTTTCCCCACGGGACTGGACTTGATTGTTGACGGCGGTCCCTCGCGCGGAGACAAGCCCTCCACGGTCCTGGCCCTCGATGGTGACGAGCCGCGCCTGATACGCGAAGGCGCTGTCACAAGAAGCGAGCTTGAAGATACGTTTAGAGCGATTGGCGTGAAAATCTAAAACTGAGGACGATGTTAGTGAGTGTCATTAGCTCGCTTTCTGACTTCTCCCGGCCCCTTCTGCCGCCAGCTTTTCCCCTCCCACTCCCACGTATCTCCGAACACATTCGCCGGATCGTGTGTGCCAAAATCGTGACCGCCGAACAAGACAATCTTCTTGCTCTGAGGGTTGTAGGCTATGGCCGTGTGGTTTCTCGCCGCCGGCCCGGTTGAGCTTATCTGCTTCCACTCTTTGCCGTCGTATTCCCACGTATCACCGACAGGTTTTCCCGCATAACGACCGCCGTAGCGAATCACTTTCCGCCGCGCGTCGTCGTAAGCCATGACGCTGTTGAACCGCCCTTCGGTCAGGGCCGCGCGATTTTCCACCCATTGCCTGCCGTCCCACTCCCACGTCTCGCCGGAAACACCTTCTCGTGTTGAGCCGCCGAAGAGAACAATTTTCCCTCGCGCGCTGTCATAGACCAGCGCCGCGCTGTTTCGCGGCGACGGGCCTGTGACCTTTATCTCTATCCACCTCTTGCCGTCCCACTCCCAAGTGTCGCCGAGCCGGCTTCCTGCTTCTCCGGCGCGGTCGTGTCCGCCGAACAGCACGACGCGCCCGCGCCGGATGTCAAACGCCATCGCCGCTTCGGCGCGAGGCGACGGCCCCGTGACATACATCTGCGTCCACTTCTGGCCGTCCCATTCCCACGTATCATTTAGAAATTCGTTCTCCTCCGGGCTTCTGCCGAAGAGAACACGATTGCCTCCGAACAGAACTACTTTCTTGCGTCGATGGTCGTAAGCCAGGGCGGGAAACGTTCGCTGTCCTGGGCCGTCGATGCTAATCCGAATCCATTTGTCGCCGTTCCATTCCCAGGTGTCGCCACACACTTTCGAGTCGTCCGCGCCGCCGAAGAGAATGACGCGCCCGCGGTTGCCGTCATACGCCATCGCGTGAGCGTTTCTCACGCCGATCTGCGACGATTCCACTGGCGTGTGGCGCGGCTCTGCACCCAACTGCGACGCAATTATAAGGAGGATTACAAGAGCTATGACAGCAGTCGAAATCTTCGCTCGTCGAACACGCGATGGGCGGAGGGTTGAACTCACCGTAAGCTCTCCAAGTTAATGAGCGAACCGGGCTGAGCTACTGGCTATACGTCAAACTCTTGACGAAGCCCCAGTCGCCGCTGCCGTCAACTTTGATGTTGCCGACCTTTTTGCTGGAAACGACCATGTTGGCCGGATACCAGAGCGGAATCATGGGCAGGTCGCGGTTGAGGATTTCCTGCGCCTGGCGATAGAGGGAGACGGACTTTGCGCGGTCTGCCGTGTTGACCGCTTCGTCGAGGATGCGGTCGAGGTCCGGGTTCTTGTAGCGGCTGCGGTTGCGGCTGGCGCGGCTCTCAGTCGGGATTTCGCCGGAGTGGAAAAGGTCTCTCAGAAAAATCGGGTCCTGGTTGCCGCCGACCCAGCGCGAGGTCGTCATCTGAAAACTCCCCTGACGCAACTGTGCCAAAAGCGTGTTGTTCTCCACCGTCTCTATCTCGACGGGGATGCCGACCTTGTTTAGATAGTTGCGGATCACGTCAACGTACTGGCGCGTGGCGACAGAGGCCGAGGAGATTTTGAAGTTGATGGGCTTCGGCAGACGCATCTGCGGCCCGTCGCCGTCCGGGTCGCGATAGCCCGCTTCGTCCAGAAGCTGCTTGGCGCGCGCCGGGTCGAAAGTGTACTTCTGCTCCGCTGAATAGGCCCACGACTCTTCCGGCAGAATCGAGTGCGCGGCCTTCGCCTGGCCGAGCAGCAGGTCGCGTATGAGCGTCTCGCGGTCAATGGAGTAGGCAATGGCCTGGCGCAATTTTACGTTGTCGAGCGGCGGGCTCTGGACGTTGAAGCCCAGGTAAACGATGTTCGCGCCCGTGAACGCGTTGACCTGTAGGCTCGGGTCCTGCTCAAGCGACTTGAAGGCGTCGGGCGTGAGGTTCGTCGGGAGCGGGGCCAGGGTGACGCCGCCGCTCTTCAGCCCGGCCTGCAAGGCGTTGCCGTCTTCGATGACGCGGACGCTCAGTTTCTTGACTTGCGGCGCGCCCTCCCAGTAATTCTCGTTCGCCTCGAAAGCGATGACCTGCTGCGCCGAGTCGTAGCTGACGAACTTGAAGGGGCCGGAGCCGAGCGGATGTTCGCTCTGCGTGGGTGCGCTGTCTTTGGGGATGATTCCGATGGGCACGAGGTTCGTCAGCAAATTGAGCCAGGGCTTACTCAGGCGTATGACGACCGTTTTCGGGTCGGGGGCTTCGACCGTCGCGACGTAACCCTTCTTGCTCTCGCCTGAGCCTTCATAGAAGCTGGCGGCCTTGCCCGAACTGGACGCGAGCACAGTGTCGAGCGTGTATTTCACGTCGGCCGAGGTGAGCGCGCGCCCGTCGTGAAAGGTCACACCGTCGCGCAGCGTGAAGGTGTAGCTGAGGCCGTCATCCGCGCGCTTGATGTCCGAGGCGAGATCGGGAACGTAGTCGAACTTTTCGTTCTTCTTGACCAGCGAGTTGAAGATGAGGACGCGTATGCGCTCGCTCGCCGCGTCAACGGACTCCTTGCCGATGGGGTCTAATGTCGAAATCTTATCCGAAAGCGCGATCACAAAATCCCCGCCACGGTCGCGGCAGCCCGGCTGGAGCAGAAGCGCCGCCGCGAGCGCGAGGAAAAGTGTCGTCGTAAAAATCTTTCGACCGCGCATCAGATGGTCCCTCCGTACGTGTAGTTGAGCTTCTTATTCAAGGCGTCCACTTCGTCCGACAACTCCTGAAAGCGTGCGCGGTCAAACCTGAGGGGCGGCTGCGTCAGGACTTTGGTGGCCGCGATGCGTTCCAGAGAGAGTTTGATGCGCTCCCGCGTGAAGAGGCCGTCGCGTGCGGCCTGCAACAGTGCGTTGTAGCCGCGGCGAATCATCTCCGGGTGCGAGCAGATGAGGAACATGTCCTGCCCGGCCTGAAACGCGCGGAGCACGGCATCTTCAATTTCGCAGTGCTTGGCAATCGCTCCCATCTCCAGGTCATCCGTGACGACCAGATGCTTGTAGCCGAGTTCGTGCCTGAGAAGTCTGGTCGTGATGGAGTAGCTCAGAGACGCAGGCTCCATTCTCCCGCCGGCGACGCCCTTGCGGATGTCCACGTTGGGGAAGCCGCCGTGGCTGACCATGACGGCGCGCACGCGGTCGTCCTCGCGCTGGAAGAGTTCTATGTACGGGGCCAAATCCTGCGCAATCAAGTCCTCGTGAGAGAGATGCACGACGGCCATCTCGTCGTGCGTGTCCACTTCGCCAGCGCCGATGCCCGGAAAGTGTTTGAGGCAGCCGAGCAGCCCTGTGCCCTGTAGCCCGCGCATGTAGACTGTCGTATAGCCCAGGACTTCGCCGGGCGAGCGCCCGAACGAGCGCGAGTAAAGACCGTTCGAGAGCAGGTCGCGCTCGTCCGTCATGATGGACATGACGGGCGCGAAGTTCATGTTGAAGCCGAGGAGGCGCAAGACCTCGCCCGTGATGCGGCCGAGCGCGCGCGCGGCCGCGAGATCGCCGTGCTGGCGTATCGTGCGCGCGGCGGGCATGGGCGTGCAGATGCGACGCAGGCGGTCAACGAGCCCGCCCTCCTGGTCAATGCCGCAAAAGGGTTCAACCGGCAGGGCCACGCGAACGTCGTCGAGCAGGCGGCGCAGTTGTTCGGGCGCGGCGACGTTTCTGCCGAAGATGATGACGCCGCCCGGCTGTATGTGCTCCAGGAGGGCGCGCGTCTCGTCGTCGAGTTCCGTGCCGGGTAGCCCGATGTAGAAGAATTGTCCGACCTGTTGTTCGAGGGGGAGAGAAGTTAAAGAATCAATCATTAGGAAAAGACCGTAAATCGTGAATCGCGAATCGTAAATCGTGAATCGAAGAAACCGTTCTCCGCTTCACGATTTACGATTCACGATTCACGATTATCAAACAATTCGTTTGCGAATGTCCTGTAGGATGTCAAGCGCTTCTTCGGGCTTAAGGGTTTCTACATCAACGCCGCGCACCTCGTCAAGGATGTCCTGGTTGGCGGCGTCGAAGAGCGTCGCCTGCGCGCTGATGCGCTTGTGTCGCGCGCGGCGTGCGGCGCGTTTGAGCCCGGCCTCGTCGAGCGCCCAATCGTCCCACTCGTCGGCCGATTGGCTTTCGGCCTTCTTCTCCTCGTCCGCGAAGACATCCAACTCGTAACGCTCTAATCTAGCCAGCACGTCGCGCGCGCGGGCGACGACCGCGGGCGGCAGCCCCGCGAGGCGGGCCACCTCGATGCCGTAAGACTTCGACGCGCGGCCGCGTTCGAGTTTGTGTAGGAAGACGACCTCGCCCTCGCGCTCGGTCGCGGTGATTTGATAGTTCTGCGCGCCGGGCAATCGCTCGGCCAGCTCCGTCAATTCGTGATAGTGCGTGGCGAAGAGCGTCTTGGCAGCGTGCTCGGCTGAATCGTGCAGGTGCTCTGCGACGGCCCAGGCAATGGAGAGCCCGTCGAAGGTGGCCGTGCCGCGCCCTATCTCGTCGAGCAGAACGAGCGAGCGAGGGCTGGCGTTGTGCAGGATGGCCGCCGTCTCCGTCATCTCCACCATGAAGGTCGAGCGGCCTCGGGCCAGATCGTCCGACGCCCCGACGCGCGTCCACACGCGGTCGAGCAGCGGCAGCCGCGCCCTCTCAGCCGGCACGAACGAACCCATCTGGGCCAGAATCGAGATGATGGCCGTCTGCCTGAGCACCGTGCTCTTGCCGCCCATGTTCGGGCCGGTGATGATGAGCAGGCGGTCTGTCGAGTTGTTCATGTAGAGGTCGTTGGGGATGAAGGGCTCCGTGTTGACGGCCTCTATGACGGGATGGCGGCCCTGCACGATCTCTATTTCGTCGCCGTCGTGGATGACGGGTTTTGTGTAGCGGCGGCGGCGGGCGGTTTCGGCGAGCGCGGCCAGGGCATCCAGGTTTGCGAGCGCGCGGGCCGTGGCCTGTAGGCGGCGCGTCTCCGCGGCGACCTGCGAGCAGACTTCCGCGAAGATTTCGTTTTCGAGTTGCGCGATGCGGTCGTCCGCGCCGAGCACTTTGGACTCCCAAGCCTTCAACTCGGGCGTGGTGTAGCGTTCGGCGTTGCTGAGCGTCTGCCGCCGCTCGTAGTCGGCGGGTACGCGTGCGGAGTTCGCCTTCGAGACCTCTATGAAATAGCCGAAGACGTTGTTGTAGCGGATTCTCAAAGAAGCGATGCCCGAGCGTGTGCGCTCGCGCGCTTCCAGCGAAGCAATGGTCCGCTTGGCGTCGCGGCTGATGCTGCGAAGCTCGTCCAACTCCGCCGAGTAACCGTCACGAATCGCGCCGCCGTCCGAGAGGCGCGCGGGCGGGTCGTCAGAGATTGCTTGGGCGATGAGGGCGCGAAGCTCCGCAAGCTCGTCCAGGCTCTCGCTCAAGACTTGAAGCAGCGACGCCTCGGAGTCCGATAACGTCCGGCGAATCAAAGGGACTTGATCGAGCGAGTGTCTGAGGGCTTGCAGGTCGCGCGGGCCTGAGGAGTTCATGTTGAGGCGGGCCGTCAGTCGTTCGAGGTCGGAGACTTCTTTGAGCATTGCGCGCAGGCGGTCACGCCTGGGCTGCGATGCGTGTAGCTCTTCGACGGCCGCGAGGCGCGTTTCAATCTCGCCGCGCCGCACAGACGGGCGCAGCAGCCAAGAGCGCAGCGTGCGCGCGCCCATCCCGTTGACCGTTTCGTCAATCACTTCAAAGAGCGCGTGCGAGCGCGAGGCCGCGCCGCCCTGCGATTCCGTCAACTCAAGGTTGCGGACTGTGACCTGATCCAGAATCAAGTGGTCTTGCGGCTCGAAGTAGGTGATGTCGGTGACGTGCGCGGCGGCCGCGCGCTGTGTCTCCTGTGCGTAGCGCAGGCACGCGCCCGCCGCGCGCACGGCCTCAAACTTCCCGTCGAGCCCGTAGCCTTCGAGCGAGCGAGCGCCGAACTGTTCGCAGAGTTGCGCCGTGCAGCTTTCGCCCTGCCAGAGCCAGTCGTCCAGGGAAGTCAAGGTCGCGCCCGCGAAGGCCGCTGCGCCGTTTCGCGAAAGCTCTGCGTCGTGCTCTGATGGTTGGGCCGTCTCGTTCGCGCCCGCGTCGCGCAAAGGGAGAGGGGCCGTGTGCGCGGACTCGTCACGCGCGCTTTTCATGAGTGGCGCGAGCGAAGCCGGGTAGAGAATTTCGCGCGGGGCGTAACTCTCCAGGTCGGCGCGGATGCGCGTCCAGGCGTCGCGCCCGCTCGCCTCAGTCGCGCGGAACTCACCCGTTGACAAATCCAGGAAGGCAGCGGCCATGCGCTCGCCCGAACCGCACACGGCCGAGAGGTAAACGGTCTCTCGCGCCTCCACGAGCTGCGGGTCAATGGCCGTGCCGGGCGTGACGACCCTGACCACCTCGCGGCGGACCAGTTTCTTGGCCTGCGTAGGTTCTTCGGTCTGTTCGCAGATGGCTACGCGATAGCCCTTGCGCACGAGCCGCGCGATGTAGTTGGCGGCGGCGTGATGCGGCACGCCGCACATGGGGACCGGGTCGCCGCGCTCCTTGTGGCGCGCGGTCAGCGTAATCTCCATCTCGCGCGAGGCTGTGACGGCGTCGTCGTAAAAGAGTTCGTAGAAATCGCCTAGACGGAAGAAGAGAAGCGTGCCGGGGTGCTGTTGCTTCAGCTCATGATACTGCCGCAGCATCGGCGTCTGTGTAGGCATAATCGTCCTGCATTCTTGAGGGGTCTCGGAAACATCGTGGGTGGCTGAAGCGTCATGCGCGAATACGAAAGACGAAGCCTACACGCACGCGGGCGCGTAAGGCAAGCGGGAAAGCGGCCACGTCATAACGCGCACCCGAATCGCACGCGAACAAGGCGTGTTATCATACCTGTGTCCTTGAATCGCAGATTGGGCCGCCTGCCGGAGCCCGCCGGGGGGACAACTCAAGAGTGTTCGGGAAGAAGACCATCGCTTGCCCCGCCGGTCAGTGGACGACCATCATCCGGTCACGCTTCGCGCAGATGCCCGCCGTTTGGGACGTTCATCTACACTCGGAGGGCGGCGAGGTGGCGGGCGAGTTCGAGGAGACTAAGTCCAGTTGGATTTTCCCGGGCCGACCCGTCACAGGACAACTCCGCGAGCGTTTGACCTTCGAGCGCGGCTACTGGAACACGTTCTACACCGTGCGGATTCGCCCGCGAACTGAGGTCACGGCGGAGATTCTGTGAGCGTTTGTCGAGATTCAAAGTTACAAAAAAGGAGAGGTAGAGGAGAGTATGAAGAGAAGTTTTTCGATAATCATGGCGTTGTCGCTGATGTTTATTTTGACGACCGCGGACCTGGCCGCGCAGTCGAGGATACGCTTCAGGCGCGGCTCGACATCGGCGACCGTGAGCGGAAGGATAGGAGTTAATCGCGGCGTGGCGGGCGCGAACTATCGCAGCTACGTGTTGCGCGCGGGCGCGGGACAGACCATTTCGGCGACCCTCTCGTCCGGCAACGACCGCGTCTGGTTCGTCGAAAACGACCAAACCTCTTATTCGATTCACACGGACAGGGCGCGCGATTACGTCATTCGCATTTACAACGGCGGCGCAAACGGCACGAACTACACCCTCACCGTTTCCATCGAATAAAACAGGCGTCAAGCCTTTTCTTAGCGCCTTTGCGCCTTTGCGTGAAAAAAATAAATCACTCACGCAAAGGCGCAAAGACGCAAAGGAGTTGAGTGATGAAATTGATCAGGTTCATGGGCGTGTGCGTGCTGACGTTTGCTGCGTCGCTGCCCGTATTGGCACAGGAAAGTAATAAGGTCGAGGCGTTGCCGCGGCTTCTGAGCGTGCGCGAGCAGCAGGAGGCGCGCGAGCGTTGGCTCAAGACGCGGCTGGACACAATGCTGTTGCCGATGATGCGCAGGCACAAGATCAAGATGTGGATCGTCGTCAACGAGGAGTTTCACCCGGACCCCGTCACGGCCCACATCGCGCCGCCGATTCCTTACCAGGGCCGCCGCGACTTCTTTATCTTCACTGACCGTGGCACAGACAAGCTCGAACGCATCGCGCTCGTCCGCTACAACGAAGAGCACCTGAAACGATTCTTCGAGGTCGTGAACCCGCCGGGGCGTGAGATAGCAAACACCCTGCGAAAACTGGTCGAAGAGCGCAAGCCGGAAACAATCGCGCTCAACACGGGCGGCATGCGCGGCGCGACCGGCGGCCTGACGCACGACTCTTACAAATATCTTGAGGAGACTTTGGGCGCGGAGCTTGCGAAGCGATTCGTCCCGGCCGCCCCACTCATCGTCGAGTACATGGACACGCGGCTGCCCGAAGAATTGGAGCACTATCGCGCGGCCGTTCAGGTGACGGACATTCTGACGCGGCGCGCTTTCTCGAACGAGGTCATCACGCCCGGCAAGACGACCGTCGGCGATGTGCGCTTCTGGTTCCTGCAACAGGTCAACAGCCTCGGCCTTGACGTTTGGTTCCAGCCCGACATGCGTGTTCAGCGCCGCAGCACGGAGACGGCCAAGCTGCATCAGTTCCTGGATGTCGCACCCGAAGCGACCGTCATAGAGCGCGGCGACGTGATACACATTGACTGCGGCATCAACTACATGGGCCTCAGCACGGATTGGCAGAAGATGGCCTACGTCCTGCGGCCGGGCGAAAGGGACGCGCCCGCTGGACTCAAGCGGGCGCTACAGAACACCAACCGGCTACAGGACGCGCTGTTCAAGTACATCAAGGCGGGCGCGTTCGGCCACGAGGTCTACGACGCGGCGATGAGTGATATGAAGCGCGATGGCATAGAGGCCATGATCTACTCGCACTCGGTCGGCACTCAGGGGCACGCCCTCGGCGCGAGCATTGATTTCCGCCGCCCCGCGTCGGGAGCGCCCGCGGAGCCGACCTTCCGCGACGGCTCTTACACCTCCATCGAGTTGAACACGAGCACGCCGGTCGCGGAATGGGACGGGCAGAAAGTCACCATCATGATGGAAGACGACGCGTACTTAACACCGCAGGGGATGCAGTGGTTCCGCCCGCGGCAGACAGATTTCTACCTCATACGTTAGGGAGCGCGGACGGATGCGGCGGACTCATCTCTTACTTCTGTTGTTGTGCGTCGGGGCTTTCGCATCGAACGCGAAAGCTCAGGCGACGGCGCAGCGTTCCTTTGACGTATTACATTACGAAGCGCGCGTGGAGCCGGACATCGCGCAGAAGACGGTCGCGGGCGAAGTCCGAATAACGCTTGTCTCCCGCACGGACAAACTAACGGCAGTCGAGTTTGATTGCGGTGAGTTGACCATCATGGCCGTCCGCGACATCGGAGAGGACCTCAAATTCACGCGCCAAGGCGGTCGCCTGACGATTACTCTGTCGCGGCCCGCGAAGGCGGGGGAGTGGCGGCGAATCGTAGTCGAGTATCGAGGCGCGCCCCGGCACGGAATCAGGTTCTTCCCCGAGCGGGAGCAGACCTACACGGCCTTCTCCACCAGCCAGTGGATGGTCTGCGTCGACACGCCCGCAGACAGGGCGACGCTGCGCCTGGTTCTCATCTTGCCGGCGAAACTCAAGGTGGTCGCTAACGGCCGCCTCGTCTCCAGCCGTGCCTGGGGCGAGGATAAGACGGCGCACGAATGGATGGAGGAGAAGCCCGTCCCCAGTTACACCTACGGCTTCGCGGCCGGCCCCTTCCGCGAACTGACGGAGAGGCGCGGTCGCCTGAGTCTGCGCTATCTCGCCGCGCAGTTTTCGGACCAGGAACTCGGCCGCATTTTCCGGGACACGGCCGACATGGTCCGCTTCTTCGAGGAGCGCGCGGGCGTGCGTTACCCCGACCGGACTTACACGCAGGTCTTAGCGGAGAGGGGCTACGGGCAGGAGATGAGCGGTTTCAGTGTCATGGGCGAAAGCTACGGGCGCAAGGTTTTGGCTGACGAGAAGGACATCTGGCTCGGCGCGCACGAATTGGCGCACCAGTGGTGGGGCAACATGGTGACGTGCGTCAACTGGAGCCATTTCTGGCTGAACGAAGGAATCGCGTCCTTCATGGCCGCCGCGTACCTGGAGCACCGCTTCGGCCGCGAAGTATACCTGCGCGAGATTGAGGCCAACCGGAAAAATTACGAGCGTGTCAGGGACGCAGGCCATGACAAGTCGCTCGTCTTCCCGGACTGGTTAAACCCGACGGCCGACGACCGCACGCTCGTCTACGACAAGGGGGCCTATGTCATTCACCTGTTGCGCGAGGAGTTGGGCGAGCGCGCCTTCTGGAACGCGCTGCGCCGCTACACGAGCGCCTATTTCGGCAGGTCCGTGACGACGGCGGATTTCCAGGCGGCGATGGAGCGCGCCACAGGCAAAAATCTTTCGCCGTTTTTTGACAAGTGGGTCTATCTGAAAAACAAATGATGAATTAGGAATGATGAATGATGAATTAAAAAGCAGTTGGCTTTAATTCATCATTCATCATTCATCGTTCATTATTTCTTTGCGGCCGAGGCGCGGCTGATGAAGCCTGCGACCTCATCGCTGTAGGGTTGGCGGAAGGTGTCGGGCCAGTTGGCCTGGTTAGCGTAGAGCTTCTTCAGGTTTTCGAGGATTCCGGGGTTGCCGCCCGTGAATGCCTCTATCAAAGCTGACCAGCGTGCGGCCAACTCCTGCGCCCGCTCGCTCTGCGGGTCAACGCCCTCGCTCACGGCGGCCTCCACGTCCTTGATGAGAGTGGCCCAGTCGCGCTGGCCGCGCTCCAGCACTTCGGGCGTCCCGCGCTCGGCCAATTCCGCGAGCTGTTCCTCCGTGTAGTATTTCTTTACCCACTCCATGTTGTTCTCCATATTGGTCACCTCAATTATCTGTTTGAAAGTCTCCCAATCAAGCCTCTCGTCCCTGCCCATTTCGCGCTCGGCACGCTCGATGGCCTCTATCACCGAGTCCAGATGACGCCGCCGCTCCTCTATGATCCGGCGCTGTAGGCGCAGCGTGCCGGGCAAATCCAGGTGGCTTCCTTCGAGCAATTCCTTGATCTCTTTCAGCGAGAGGCCGATGAATTTGAGCATCACGATCTGCTGCAAGCGAGCGAAGTCGCGCTCGCCGTAAAGCCTGTAGCCCGCCGCCGTGTAACGGCTCGGCTTCAACAGCCCCAGGCGGTCGTAGTGGTGCAGCGTACGCACCGTGACGCCCGAACGCTCCGCGAACTCCTGCGCCTGGTACAAAGCGTCAGTTACCATCGAGGGCTGACCTCCTTTCACGCTCATACTAAAGCCTGACGTTACGTCAGGCTCAAGCACTTTTTTTGAATGGCGAAAATTATTGCCTGCGCCTGAAGTAGAAATGCTCGGCCGCGACGATGAGCGCGAGCAGGAGCGTGATGGCCGCGGAGAGCAGGCAGAACTGGCAGAAGGCTTTGAGCACGAATGCCTGTAGGACGAAGAGGTAGACGGAGACGGCGAGCATGATCGCGACCAGGTAGAGCATGAGGTCGCCCGCCTTACGGTTGCCGAAGGCGGCGAGCGTCGCCAGGCTGAAGGCCGTGAAGTAGGCGAGCGCGCCGAGGCCGGAGAGCGGGACGGGGCCGACCGTCGAGTAGGCGCTCGTGAGAACCTGCTCACACCCGCCAGTGATGGTGCAGGGCACGCTGCGACCCGCAAGGTGCTCGACCGTCAGGTAAATCGAGTCCGCGAGTCCGACCAGGGCCAGCAGCGCCGCGGCGGCGTAAATGTATGTGCCAATCTTCGACCTGGCGGGCGGCGCAGTAGTTGTCGGCGCGTCCTTCGCCGCACTCTTCACAGCGGTCTTTGTAGCTTCCTTCGCCACGTTCCTCGCGACTGAGGCTTTAGACTTCTTGGGGCGACTCATTGACTCTTCTTGCCGAGCATGAAGTCCAGCGCCATGCGCAGACCTTCCGGGGTGTAGGCTTCCGGGCGTAGTTGGCGGCCGTTGAGAAAGATCGAGGGCGTGCCTTCGACGCGCGCGGCGACCCCGCGCTGGTAATCGGCCTGGACCCGCGCGGCGACCGCCGGGTCGTCCAGGTCGCGCGTGAAGCGGTCCACGTCAAGCCCCAGGTTGCGCGCGTACTGTATGAAGATGGGGCGCGCGTCCGAGGACGCGGACCATGCACCCTGGTTCGTGTAAATCATGTCGTGCATCTCCCAGAAGCGGCCCTGCTGGCTCGCGGCCTCCGCCGCGTGCGCGGCCACGAGCGCGTACTTGTGGCCCTGTAGCGGGAAATGGCGGAAGACGAAACGCATCTGTGTGCCGTACTCCTGCTCAATCTTCTTCAACTCGTGAAAGAGCACGCCGCACGAGGGGCACTGATAATCGCCATACTCTTCCATCGTGATTTTGGCGTTCGCAGGACCGCGCACGTGCGCGCTGTCGGCAGCGGGCAGAGAGACGGGCACTCTGGGTCCGCCGGTCGTCGGCATGTTAGGCGTCGGGGTGGCGTCCGCCAGAGTCTCCGAAGCCGTGACCGGCTTCTTCGAGGAGTTGTAAAGCGTCAGCCCCGCTCCGAGGGCGATGGCGAGAACGCCGCCGATGATGATAAAAGGTAAATAGCGTTTCATCCGTGTAATTCAGAACTCCTGACAGTTTTCGTGAAGCACATTTGTACCAGCGACCCTCGGCCTTGACGAAACGCATCATAGCATTATTCAATCCAAACCTTGAACTTCGATCCTTTGCGTCTTTGCGCCTCCAGCGTGAGGGAAAGTTTCACGCTGGAGGCGCAAAGACGCTAAGAAAGACTTCGAGAGAAATTACATGCGGGCGCTCATCACAGGTATCACAGGACAGGACGGCTCATACTTGGCCGAGCTGCTGTTGGAGAAAGGGTACGAGGTCTTTGGCCTCGTGCGCCGGGCCAGCTCCATACGCAGGTCGCGCATTGACCATCTCACGCAGGCGGCCGCCGCAGGCCGCCAGATACAACTTCTCTACGGCGACATGAACGACGGGATTTCGCTCAATCGTACGGTGCGCGAAGTCCAGCCGGACGAGGTCTACAACCTGGCGGGCCAGAGCCACGTCCGCGTCAGCTTCGAGATGCCGGAGCATACGGCGAACATTGACGGGCTCGGCACGCTGCGGCTCCTGGAAGCGCTGCGCGAGGTGAAGCCGGACGCGAAGTATTACCAGGCGTCATCGTCGGAACTGTTCGGCGACGCCGAAGTCTCGCCGCAGAACGAGCAGACGCCGTTCCGCCCGCGCTCGCCCTACGCCGTCTCAAAACTCTTCGGCTACTGGATGACGGTCAACTACCGCGAGGCTTACGGCATGTTCACCGTCAACGGCATCCTCTTCAATCACGAATCACCTCGGCGCGGCGAGAATTTCGTGACGCGCAAAGTAACGCTCGGGGCCGCGCGCATCAAGCACGGGCTTGAGCGACGGCTAACACTCGGCAACCTGGACGCGCGGCGCGACTGGGGTTACGCGAAAGACTACATGGAGGCAGCGTGGCTGATGTTGCAGCAGCCGCGCGCGGACGATTACGTCGTCGCCACGGGCGAGGCGCACAGCGTGCGCGAGTTGCTTGACGAGGCTTTCGGCTACCTTGACCTTGACTGGCGCGCTTACGTCGAGACGGATGCGAAGTACCTGCGCCCGGCGGAAGTCAATTCCGTCGTGGGCGACGCCGCGAAAGCGCGACGCGTCCTCGGCTGGCGTCCGCGCACCTCCTTTCGTGAATTGGTCCGTATGATGGTGGACGCAGACCTCGCGGCCGTGCAGGCGGAAATCGGGAAGGGACCGCCCGCCGAGTAAGCGTAGATGAAGACGAAGTGAACGCGCGGCGGCAAGATTTCTTGGAAGCGCCCGCGCCCAATTCTGGCACAAAGAGTTGACGCCTGCGGCGGCGTGGGCCATTTTCTTGACAGCACGTTTGGGTAGGCATATAGTCTGGCCCGAACTGGCTCCTCAATTTCCAAAAAGTCGTCAATCAACTCCTCGTGCCGTCTTCAGGTTTAAAGGGTATGCCGAGGCTTCTCATCCACCTGGCCTTTGCCTCCGTTTGGTTGCTGCTTTTCAACACGAGCCTCGCGGCGCAATCGGGCGCGGCCCTGAGCGGGACCGTCACGGACCAGCACGGCGCGGTCGTGTCTGACGCGGAGGTCTCGGCGCTGAGCGTTGCCAGTGGGCGAATCGTGACCGCGCGTACGGACACGGACGGCAAGTATGACTTGACGGGGCTGCCTTCGGGCGCTTACCAGCTTTCCGTCAGCAGTCGCGGCTTCGCGACCGCTCGGCGAAGCGTCACGCTGCGGAGTCCGGCAACTGGCACAGAAGATTTTCTGCTCGTGCCCGGCATCATCGAGAGCCGAATCACAGTGACCGCGGGCAAGGGGAGCGCGCGCGTCGCGGCGGAGCTGCCGCAGGCGATCACCGTCACGGACGAGTTGAGCCTGGAAGAGCGGCGGCCTTCCTCTACACTGCGGGCCGTGGAGAGCGCGCCCAACCTGACGCCGATTATCGCCAGCCCGGCGCTTGAGCGCCCGCGCCTGCGCGGCCTCGCCTCGAACAGGCTCCTGATTATCCTCGACGGCGAGCGCCTGAATAACGTGCGCTCGGACCCGACGACGGGCGTCTCGCCGAGTGTGATTGACGTGACGCAGTTGGAAGCGGTCGAAGTCGTGAGCGGCGCGGGCTCCGGGCTTTACGGCTCGGACGCGCTCGGGGGAATCATCAACCTGATTACCAGGAGTCCCGCGCGCGGCGACGGCGCGCAACGTCTGGGGCTCAAGTTCGACGGCGACCTGCACACCAACGAACGCTTTCGCCGCAGCGCGTTGACGGCGAATTGGAGCGGCCCGCGCGCGGCCCTGCGCCTGGGCGGCTCGCTCTTCCGCGTGGGTAATTATCACGCCGGAGACGAAGCCGTCCCGCTCGCGGAGGTCGTCAGGCTGGGCCAGTTTGCGACGCAACTGGGAAACGCCAGCGGCAACGCTGTGGCTCGCACCTACGCCGTCTGGAGCTTGCCTGCGGGCGCGGAAATTCCCAACGGGCAGGCGCACGGCTTTAACGACCAGGTAGACCTGTGGCTTTATCCTGGCACAAATCAGAGCCTGCGTTACCGCCAGTTAAACAGCCAGCACAAAGACCTCGGCTTCGCCTTTATCTCGCCGCCCTACGACCAGCGCACACAGTTCAACGGCTTCCGCCGGTTGGACAAGTACGGGTTGAGGTACGAGGGGAGGGAATTCACGCCGTGGCTGCCGCGCGTCGCCGCGGGCTTCTACTGGCAGAAATATTCTTTCCCCGACGACACACTCACCTCGCCCATTAACCTCGGGAGCAGTTGGCGATTCGAGCAAAACCCGAGCGACCCGCAGAACCCTCTGGCCGTGCTCACGGGCGACGCTTCGACCTTCACGGACGCGAATTTTACGGACAACAAAAACGCGGTCGCCAGTCTCGGCCTGGACGTACAAGCCACCTTCGCTCCGTTCGAGGGCGCGCTCGTCACGACCGGCGTCGGGTATTTACGCGACTCATCTGCGGACCAATTTTCGCGCGTCGAGTTCGTGCCCGGCACTCGGAACCCGCGCGACGTTATCAGCGGAAAGGCCAGCAACCCGGACTCCGTCTATCAGAACTGGGGCTGGTTCAATCTGTTCGAGTATGAGCCCGCGCGCTGGCTGCGGCTGACGGGCGCTTTGCGTGTTGACAACTGGAAGACCGAAGCGCGCGTGACGCGCGGATTCCCGCTCGGCGTCGAGGCGGCCATCCTGGACGCCTCGCTCTCGGCCCTCATTAGCAATCCCGGCCCGATTAACACGGAGGGCGCGAGCGGCATCGTCGCCCTCATCAACGGGACCGAAGGGATTAAGACGAGTCGAGCGGTCGTCACAGGCAACGCGGGCGTCGTCTTCCGCCTGCCTGCGGGCGTCAATCCATATTTTCGCTGGGGGAACAGCTACCGCGAGCCCGGCATCACTGAGCGTTACCTGCTGCGCGACTTCGGCGACCCGACCTTCAGCGTGCTCGTGATTCCTAACGCGGCCCTCAAGCCGGAGCGCGGCCAGAGCTACGACGTGGGCGTCAAAATTCAGCGCTCAAGATGGAACGCTTCCGTCAGTTACTTCAATAACAACCTAACGGATTTTATCGGCAACGCTTTCGCCGACCCGATTTTTGTGCCAGCCGACCCGGCCCGTGGGCTGCACCCCATTGCGCCTTTCTTCCCGTTCCACGGCGTGCTCTACATACAGCGCACGAACACTGCCCGCGCGCGCATACGCGGCTTCGAGGCCGTCGCCGAAGGCTCGCTTGAACTGGGACGGCGCGGGGTCGTCACGCCCCTCCTGACGCTCGGCTGGCTGAAAGGCTCTAACCTGACCCCGGACGAGGACACGCTCAATCTAATCCAGCAATTCTACAACCGGCCGGACACGCCCTTGCCTCTGCGCGGCACGACCGATGACGCGCCTCTCTCCGGCATCACGCCGCTGCGCGCCATCGCGGGCGTGCGTTACGACAGCTACAGGCGGCGCTGGTTCGCAGAGTACGAGGTCCGCTACCAGGCGCGCGTCCGGCGCGTTGACCCCCTGGACCTGACGACGGCCATCTCTACACAATACGGCTCGCTCGCGAGCCTGAACTCGTTCAGTAGGCACACAGTCCGCGCGGGCTACACCTACGCGAAGGAAAATTACCGCGCCTCGTTTTCTGTCGGGGCGGAGAACCTGACAGACCATTTCTACTTCGAGCACTTTCAGAACGCGCCCGCGCCCGGCCGCTCGGTCGTCTTCGGCCTCACGGTCGAGATGTTCGACCTGCTGCGGAAATGAGGCGTGCGCGGCCGCGCGCGAGTTCGTCCGGGTCGAAGGGGTAAAGATGAAGCGTTACCTGTTGATCGTCTGCGTCATCGCGGTCTTCTTCGTGGCCCTCTTCCTGGCGGTCGGAGCCCTCGGTGTGCCAATTCTGTCGGACCCGACGCCGTGGATGAAGCGCGGCGGGGTCGTCGCGGCCTCGGTCGGCACGGGGCTGCTCGTCGCGGACGTGCTGCTCCCAGTGCCGTCGAGCCTGGTGATGGTGGCGCACGGCGCGCTCTTCGGCGTGACAATCGGGACGCTGCTCTCGCTCGCGGGTAGTTTGGGCGCGGGCCTCTTCGGCTTCTGGATAGGCAAGAGAGGGGACCGCCTGCTCGAACGCGTCATGACTCGGACGGAGCGCGAGCGCGCGGACGAGTTGCTGAAGCGTTGGGGGGCGCTGGCGATCATCGTGACGCGCCCTGTGCCAATTCTGGCGGAGACGGTCGCCATCATGGCCGGCGCTTCGTCAATGGGTTTGGGCCGCGTGGCCCTCTCCGTGTTGGCCGGCTCGCTCCCGCCCGCGCTCGTTTACGCGTTGGCCGGGGCGGCGGCCGCAAATTTCCAGAGCACAACTCTCGTCTTCGTTTTCGTCATGCTAGCGGCGGGCTTCTTCTGGCTGATGAGTCGTTTGCTGGACCCCTTCTTCAGCCGCAGGGAAGCGCAAAGTGTTGCCAACTCATTTTCTAACCTCAAACTACAAAGAAAGGAGAGCAATCATGGGGATTAAACTCAGCATCAACGGTGGCACAGCCACGGAAGGTTTCCTCATCGCCCCTTCCGGCGACAAGGAATTCCCGGCCTGCATCGGGCTGAAGACGGACGACGGCAGCGAGGCCGATGCGACTCTCGAAGTGACGGCCGCAGGCGGCGTGAGCGTCGAGCTGTCACAGACGCAGGTCACCGTCCCCGCTAAGGGAACGTCCGTGGACATCGTCGCCAAGTCCGCCAGCAACGCGGCCGGCGACATCAGGCTTGAGGTCAAGGTCAATGGAAACGTCGAGGCCAGCATAACGCTCACTTCCATCTCCGACCCGCGCATACGCTTCGGCGGGCGCTTTCAGGCGCGCTTCGCAACTGACGGCGACTTTTTCAACGAGCCTCGCGGGACCGATGCAGGGTGGACGTGGGCGCTTGAGGGCGAGCCGGATTTTGTGCCAGCGACGAACAACGTCCCCACCAGTCCGGGCATGGCCGTCGGTCGGGTCGTGCGTTTCCAGGATGCCGTGGCCCCCAGGCCGCACGTGGCCCCCATCGGCGTCCTGGTCACAGCCATAGAGGGCGAGGTCGGCGGCAACATTGTCTCCTTCGCTACGGGCGACCCCATCATCGGCGTGCCTGTGAGTCTTGGGCCAAATTCTTACTTCGCCTCCAACGAGCCGCAGAACCCAGCCGACCCGCCGCCTTTCGAGTCTTACGGCGCGGGCTTCGAGGTCATGGACAACTTCGAGCTGGCAATCGGCGACAGTTTCTCGGGCAAGCCTGCAACTCTCGACGACAGGCCGAAGGCGAACGGTTTCTTCCCGTTCACGGCCGCAGAGATGCAGCAACTCGGGATTATTCCCCTGAGCCAATTCGACAGCCAGCGCAAGGCCGCACTGCTCGCGGACTATCAGCAGTTGTCACCCGCAGACCAGACAGGGACAGCCGAGGGTCGCAATCTCGCCACGCGCATTTCACACTTGGGAGGCTCGGCCCCGCACGGCATTCCGCCCTCGCAGGGGACGCTCCCGTTCGGTTGGAGCGGCAGAGAAACCTACAACGGGGTGCTTAACGACGCGATCCAGATTAACAAGAACGAGTCGCCCGTGATGGCCTATTTCGCGGACTTCCATTCGTTCATCTATTCCGGCACACACTTCAACTTCCATTCAGACGAACTGTGCGGCCGCTTTGACGGCACTCTCACGGCGCAGACTCGCGCCCTCAGGCGGTTGCCGGAATAAAAAGGCGCTAATCACGTCTTTGCGCCTCCAGCGCCTCCAGCGAGAGAAAACCCAAATCACTCACGCCAAGGCGCAAAGACGCAAAGGGGTTGAGAGGAGTCGTTAACTTAGTTTGATAAAGGAGAAGAGATCGTGAGTTACCTGGACGTTCCGCGACTTCATTTCGCCGGCAGCTTTATCGCCAAGCCCTCAACCATCAACAACACCCCGACCAACTATGACCCGGCGACGCCCAACACGACCGGGCTCGTGCAGGCGTGGAACCCGAACGGCAATCACGACTGGGAGTTTCTTGACTGCACCGTGCGCACGGCCGTGGGCAGCGACGGCACGGTCTGGAACTCTGGGAACCCGGAGGCGATCATAGGGGCCGGGGTGGAGAGCAGGGGCCAGCCGCCCCACAACGCAAAGCTCGTTGACCTGGACACCGAGCAGCAGATGGTCTCTCAAATCTGGGGCCTGCGAATCAACGTCGCCATCTCCGCGACCGAATACTTCGTCGGGAATTTCCGCGTCATGTCCTTCGACGACATTTGGGCCAGGGTGCCGGACGGTCAGCAGGACTGGATGTTCAGCGCCTACTATCAATCCGTCCTCGATGACGTGGCCTGGGGCGCTATCACCTCGCCCTTCCTACAGGAGCTTCAGAGCGTCAGCCCCAATCAACTCTCAATCAAGTTCGTCGTAGACGCTTATCAAGACTTGTATTACATGAAGAACTTCAACCAGGGAAGAATCGTCGGGACGATTGGCCCCGCGTATGACACCGAGCCGCCGAACTTTCTCATCGGCCGTCAGCTACGGCCCGCCGGGCAAGGCACGCTCAATTACGGCTACGCCAGAGTGGATGCGACCAGGTGGAAGCTCCTGGTTGACCTCGGCAACAGCATCCCCACGCAATCGGACAAGAGCACCACGCCGCCCTCGCAGTCGGAGACAGCGCCGCCCATTGACGTGGGAACGCTGGCGGTGGCGTTCATTCCCCCGAACGGTAAGCCCGACATCCTGGGCGAGTACGACTACTCGCTCGACGCGTATCTCGCGACCGCTGGGATTCAGGAATATGACCTGACGGAAGATCAACTCGGCGCGTGCGCCAACATGCCGCTCGGTGTCGTTCAGACGAAGCCCCCGAAAGGGACGAAGGAGGCGGCCGGCACGATGCTTCAGGAGAGCCCGACCGGGGCTTACATCAACTGCACACAGCCGGTCATCAGAATGAACCCCGGCGAAGTCTGCACAATCGAGCTGATGGCAATGCTCTTCGGCGTGCCCGCGGCCAATCAATTCATCGTCCTGAATTTCAACAACAGCGCGATGCAGGGTCAGCAGCCGGCCATCCCGCCCGCCCCGTCGTACTGGACGGTCGGCGTCCCCGCCTCCGCGCTCAGCTTCCCGCAGAGTGTGTTGACGAGAGCGGACGGCCGCGCCACGTTCGAGCTGGCGGCGAGCGACCCTGGCAATCCGCGACAGGTCATTGACGGTCAGGTTTACGGGATAGGCTATAGTTGGAGCCAGGACAATCTGCGCGACTTCCCGTCGGACTCGAACAATTTTGTCAGCGTCCTCGTCTTCGACAGCTTCAAGAAGGAGCCGACCTGGGAAAATCTTCAGCCCATGCTGATGCAATATGCCGTGCTCTACCCGTACATGGACAGCATCTTCGTGCTGAGCGACCCGGAAGTCTACAGACAGAATATAGCGGCCTTCAAGAAAGTCCTGAGCCTCCCGATTACAGACCCTGGCTACATGCCCGTGACGCGCGACATGTCTGGCGACAAGAGGAAAGCGCTTCTCGCCTGGCTCGACAAGGGCGCTCCGCAGTCTTGATGAAAGTCCTTCGATAAAACTGTAGGGGCAGAGAGATAAACCCTGCCCCTACGGAAGTCTCATTTGCAGATGCAAACGAAGTCACACTAAACGAGCGGGATTTCCCACGAGCCGCGGACGTAGGCGCAGAGCGCGTCGCCGTCCCAGCCGCCCATCCAGAAGCGCAGCGGCCAGGGGCGCGTGCGGTCGCCGCCGAGTTTGTCTGTGTAGACCTGCCCGTTAACGTCTATCTCCCAGCCGTCGAGTTGGAGCGCGAGCGTGTAGGCGCGGCGGTCAATCGGGCGCTCGCTCCACGAGCCTTCCGAGAGGTCCCACCACTTCTGCACGATGGCGAGTTGTTCGATGCGCGTCTCAAGCGCGGCACGCTTGACGGGGTCGTTCTTCGTCTTCGCCAGCAGCGCCTCCAGGCTCTCGCGCCGCTTGAGTCGGTTCTCGATGAGCGTCGCGTTCGACGCGTCGGGCAGCCCCGTTGCAGCCGCGGCCTCGGCCGAGTTCGTGACGAAGCGCTTCGGCTGTCGCCGCACGATCATTTGTGAAGTCGCTTCCCACTGCGGCATCTTCGGGTCAGCCGGGTTGAGCCAGTCGTCGCGCTCAACGAGCACGGTCTTGCCCTTCGAGACGCGCACGCGCAAGGGGTCTATGATGAAGAGGTCGTTGCGGACCAGCAGGCCGTTGTGCTCTATGATCTGCGCGTCGAGGAAGGCGACGCGCGCGCCGACCAAATCCGACGCGGCCTTGCCGTTGCGCGTCGCGCGCCGGACAGTCACGCCGACCTTCGGCCCCTTGCTCGTCGGCCCGAACTCGCGCTCGTAGACGCCATCCTCGTTCGGCTGGAAGTGTAGTTTCGCGTCGAAGTCCGGCTCGCCCGCGAGCGCGAACGTGTAGCCGCTGACGCCGCGCTTCTCGTCCGTCGGGTCCGGGTCGGTCGCCATCCGCATCTGGAAAAAACCTTCGAACTCAAGTCGCAGCACGTCACACCTCCGTCGTTCGTCCGATGTTCAGCCAGTTCGCCTGCCAGTCTGCCGCCAGCCGCTCCATGCTCTGCCGCAAGTAATCCAGCCGCTGCCAGATTTGTGACGGCTTGCCCCGAGCGGTGCGCTGCCCCGCAAGTGTGAGCCACGGGTCGCCCATCGAGACGACGCGCTGGTAGCCCGCGACCAGGGAGTCTATGCGCTCCTGAAAGAGCGTCCACGTCTCGTCGAGGTCCGGGAAGAGAATCACGTCGCCCGCAAGCTCGAAGCCTGGGCCGGCGTTGCCCGGCTTGTCCTCGAAGGCCGGAATCTCGGTCAGGATTTCGGCGAGCGGGCGTATGAACATCGTCATGAAGGGGAAGAACGCCGCGTCCATCAGGGCGTCCGTCTGCGCTTTCGTCTTCACCTGATCGCTGTAGAGGTAGAGCAGCAGGAGCAGCATGACCTCGTAAGACTCGTTGAAGAGTTGTGCCACTTCGCGCGTATGCTTGTCCGTGATGCGCGAGACTTCTTCGACGACTGCTACATCCGGTTGAAGGACCGTCATCGGATTTGGCACAACCGGGCGCGCGGCCTTGTCTCCGAGTCCGTACTCTTCCATCTCCTCGCGGATGCGCGTGAAGATGCAGAAATGCGTGAACGGCAGATAGCTCGGCGGGACGCGCACGCCCTCACCCTGCTCGACAATCATGCGCGTCGCCTGTTTGGCGGAGGCGAGGTCCGTGACGCCGATGATGTCCAGCCCGTACTGGTTGAGGTCGTTCATAGTCCCGTGCTGCGGGCTGCTCGGCCCGCCGAAGAGTTGATTCTCCGGCCGCCCTATGAAGAGGTTGCGCTCGCCCAACTCATTACACAGGCGCTCGAACCCGCTCGTGATTTTCTGGTAAAGCTCCTGCACGGATTGGTACGGGACGCCGTAGAGAAGATCAATGTGCGGGGCGGCTGTCAAAAGCCCGGACTCAGCCTCCAGGGCTGCTGCGACCTCCGCGCGTCCGACGCCGACGCGTTGGGTGCACCATTCGCGCGCCTTCGCCTGGTCAATCGGCTGCGGAGGGTCCGAAGACTCGGGCGGCTCCGGCTGTGCCAATTCGTCCGGGGCCTCGAAACGCTGGAAGCGCTTGATCGTCTCCAAGTCGCCGCGCGTGAGCGTCAGTTTGATTTTCACAGCGCCGTAGTAGTTGAGCCGCTGCGGCATGTTGGGGCGAGAGAAGGAGGGCGTCCCGCCGATGGCCGAAAGCAGGTTCAGCGCCAGCCCCAGGTGCTCCATCTCCTGGCGCGCGACCAGCGTAATCAGCGAAGCCCAACGCCGCACGCGCTCGATTTGCTCCGGGGCAAGCCCCTCGTAGTCGTAGCGCTTCAGCGAGTAGGCCGCGAAGAGGTACTGAGCCATCAGCCCGTGCTCAAGCTCCGACGCCAGCCGCAGGGCGTCAATCAACTGAGCGCGGGTCGTAATTTCGTCTGCCATGTGAGAACCCCCTTCGGAGATGAGAACAGGGCACATGATAACGTC
>DATFCB010000454.1:0-4752 GCA_035253525.1 Pyrinomonadaceae bacterium
TTGACATGACGATTAAGAAGAACCGGACTTCCCCTTTCATCGCCCTCCCGCTGCTTTTCACGCTCGTCTGCGGCGCGCTGGCGCAGGAAATGCCACGGCCTGCGACGACGCGGCGCGAGCGCAGGGTCGGCGAGTCGCAGCCGCAGCCCACGCAGACGCCTACGCCGCGCCCGACGCCCACACCGGCGCGGGCCACAGGTCTGGGCGAGGGTTTTGGGCCAGGCACGGCCACGACCGCCGCGCGCACGAACGCGCCGAAGACCGTCGAGGAGTTGCGCGCGCGCATCGAGTCCGTGCTCAACAACCCGGACCTCGCGCCGTCGCAGATGGCCGTCAAGGTGGTTTCGCTCGACACCGGGCGCACACTCTTCGAAGAGAACGGCGAGAAACTCCTGCACCCCGCCTCGAACATGAAGATTTATACGGTGGCCGCCGCGCTCGACCGGCTCGGCCCCGATTACCGCTTCAAGACCTCTGTCTACGCGCCGTCCATGCCGGACGCCTCTGGCACAATTCGCGGCGACCTAGTCATCTACGGGCGCGGCGACCCGTCGCTCGCGGCGAGCTTTAACAACGGCGACTACTACAAGGCGATTGACGATTTCGCGGCGCGCATCGCCTCGACGGGCGTCAAGCGCGTCGAGGGCAACATCGTCGGCGACGAGAGTTACTTCACGGGCAGCCGGCTCGGCTACGGCTGGGAGTGGGACGACCTTCAGTGGTACTTCGGCGCGGAGGTGTCCGCGCTCACCGTCAACGACAACGCGCTCGACCTCTTCGTCCGCCCCGGCCGTGACGTGGGTTCGCAGGCCGTCGTGGAGACAGGCCCCGTGACGCCCGCCATCCAGGTCGTCAACCGCGCGACCACCAGCCCGCGCGGGACCAGGCGCAACGTCACAGTCCACCGCCCGCTCGGGACGAACGTCATCGAAGTCGGCGGGAGCGTCCCCCTCGGACTCGACCTCACGGACAAGGGATTAATCGGGAGCGTCGCCGTCCCCAACCCGCCGCTCGTCTTCCTCTACATGCTGCGCTCGTCGCTCGCGTCCAGGGGCGTCACAATCACGGGACAGTCACAGGTAATTGACGCGCGCGGGCGGTTAACTCAACCGCTCAGGGTGGAATCGCTGGTCGAACTCGCAAGCCGCGAGTCGCCCCCGCTGAGCGTCATTGCGGCGCAGACATTGAAGCCGAGTCAGAACCTTTACACGGAGTTGCTGTTGCGCACGCTCGGCAAGATGAGCGCGCCCGTCGGAGTCGTCTCGCCCACGGAGCGCACGAGCGTGGACGACGGCGTCGAGGCGGTCAGGAGTTTCCTGCGCGGCGCAGGGATAGAGCCGCGCGGTCAATTCGTCATGGCCGACGGCTCGGGCCTTTCGCGCCACAACTACATCACGGCCAACGCGACCGTACGGCTGCTCACTTTCATGGCGACGCACCGCCACGCAAACGCCTTCCGCGACGCGATGCCGATTGCGGGCGTGGACGGGACGCTGAGGACGCGGCTGCGCGACACGCCCGCACAGGGGAACTTGCGCGCCAAGACTGGCACAATTAACGCCGTCGCCTCGCTCTCCGGCTACGTCACGAGCGGCGCGGGCGAGCGCCTGGTCTTCTCGATCATCCTCAACAACTACCCCGAAGAATCCAGCTCGCGCCGCAGCCACATAGACGCCATCGCCATCCTCCTCGCGTCCTTCGCCGGGAGGTCTTGAACCGCAGCCGGTAGCCGCGCACGCCACACGCGCCCCGGCTTTATTAAGTCCGGGCGATGTGGCACAATCAGTCGCCCGCTAGGAACTCCGGCCAGCAGCGGTTGACCACCCGGCAGGGAATAACTCCACGAATTGTTTCAACGCTCGATGCAGTTCATCAAATTTCACGGCTTCGGTAACGATTATCTGGTCTTTGAAGCGCAGCACCTCGCGGGCGTGGATTCCCTGAACGACTTCGCGAGAAGCGTCTGCGACAGGCATTACGGCGCGGGCGCGGACGGCATCACCGTGGTCAGCGCGAGCGCGGACGGCACGGAAGCGGACTTCGCGGTCCGCATCTTCAACGCCGATGGGAGCGAGGCGGGCCTCTCGGGCAACGGCACGCGCTGCACGGTCGCTTATCTTTACTACTGCGAGCTCTGGTCGAGGGACGAGCTGCGTCTGAAGACGCGCACGGGGGTCAAGCGTTACCGCCTGCGCGAACGCGAGAGCCACGGGCACTACTGGTTGGAGTCGGAACTGGGCCAGCCGGGCTTCAGCAGTGAAGAGATTCCAATGCTGACGGACAAGCCGCGCGGGCGCGTCACGGATTACCCGCTCGCGGTCGAGGGGAAGACCATCAG
This sequence comes from Pyrinomonadaceae bacterium, assembly GCA_035253525.1. GTDB lineage: Bacteria > Acidobacteriota > Blastocatellia > Pyrinomonadales > Pyrinomonadaceae > QHXM01. The sequence goes on from DATFCB010000454.1 coordinate 2,339, forward strand.
CGTGACGGCGCTCTCGATGGGAAACCCGAACTGCTGCATCTTCGTTGACGATTTTGACGAGCTGGACTGGCGGCGCGCGGGCCGATTCATCGAACGGCACGAGCAATTCCCGGAGAGGACCAACGTCGTCTTCGTGCGCGTCCGCGACCGCGCCAACATTGAAATCCGGCTCTGGGAGCGCGGCGTCGGCGAGACCTTCTCGTCCGGCACCTGCTCATGCGCGGCGGCCGTCGCAAGCTCGATCAACGACAAGACGGACCGCCACGTCAACGTCCACACGCCCGGCGGCTTGATAGAAGTCACCTGGCGAGACGACGGCGAAGTCGTCATGACCGGCCGCGCCGACGTGGTCTACAGCGGAGAGTGGAAAGGCAACTTTGCGGGATGAATGATGAATGATGAATTAAAGGCGATTGTCTTTCGATTCATCATTCATCCCGCAAAGTTCATCATTTCAGAAGATTTGCCCCATGAAGAAATTAAAAATTAGTTTGTCGCTGGCGTGTCTGGTCGCCGCGCTGTCAATTCTCAACGGCTGCGGCGGGAATGCGCAGGTGCGGACGGCGGACGCGGACGTGCGGCCTGCGGAGACTGTGCGCGTGCGCCCCGTGGTGGCGACGTGGCTCGGCAATCCGTCGCGCACGTTTTACGGCTCCGGCCCGTGGGGTCAGGGCGCGCTCGAAATCAGTTGGAAGTTTAAGACGAAATCCATCAGCGGGCGGCTGCACAAAGACCCCTGGGGCGGCACGAGTTGGCCCGGCCAGCCCTCCGTCAACGGCGACCGCGTCTACTTCGGCTCGGCCGACGGCAACGTCTATTGCCTGAGCACGGAGGACGGCTCGCTCATCTGGAAGTTTCAGGGACTCGACAGCATGAAGGCGACGCCGACGATTGTCGGCGACCGCATCCTCGCGAGCGGCCTGGACCATTATCTTTACTGCCTCGACGCGGAAGACGGCTCGGTCGTCTGGAAGTTCAAAGCCGGCTTCGAGATTGACGGGTCCGTGGCGGCCGTTGACGGACGGCTCTACTTCGGCTGCGAGGACGGCTTCTTCTACTGTCTCAACGCCGAGGACGGCTCGCTCGTCTACAAGGTCGGCCGCCTGGGCTCTATGGAGGGCAGTTGCTCCGTCCACGACGGCCGTATCTACATTGGCACAGAACAGGGCGACCTCTTCTGCCTGAACCAATCGGACGGCAAGACCATCTGGAAGGCGCGCATCGGCGCGGACTCTGACTCGACGCCGGCTGTCGCAAACGGCCTCGTCTACACGGCGGCCGAAGACGGCAACGTGAGCGCGTACAAGCAGGAGACGGGCGAGCGCGTCTGGACGTTCAAGACGGGCGGCGGAATCTGGGCCAGTCCCATTTACGTTGACGGCAAGCTCTACATCGGTTCATCTGATCGCAACCTTTATTGTCTGCGGGCGGCGGACGGGCGCGTCCTCTGGCGCTACCAGACGCGCGGCCCCATCTGGGGCACGTCGCCGGTGGTTGACGGGCGCGTCGTCTTCGGCGACAAGGCAGGCTGGGTCTACATGCTCTCGGCGGACGACGGCCAACTGATCTCCGACATACGCATCGGCGAGAACATCAACTCCACCCCCGCCATCTCCGAAGGCCGCATCTACCTCGGAGCCTTCAACGGCGACCTGCACGGGATAGCGAACAGTGGTCAGTAGTCAGTGGTCAGCTAAGAACGAAAGAGTTTTGCTTTTAACTGACCACTGACCACCGACCACTGACCACTTCTTCTATGATTTACCTGGTGGACAACACGATTGACGGGCAGGGCGTAAGCCCGCGCGAGATAGGGGCGGCGCTTGCGGAGTTGCGCCCCGAAACGCCTGTCGTGGTCGAGAGGTTCGGGGACGTTTCGCTCGGGCGGGTGCGGGAGCTTAAGCCTTCGCACATCATCTTGAGCGGGCAGAGCCATCCGTGGACGCTTTACTCGGCTGAATCCCTGGCGGGCGTGTTTGAAGTCATACGCGAGGCGGAGCAGCCCATCTTGGGCATCTGCGGCGGGCATCAACAAATCGCGCTCTGTTACGGCTCGACGGTCGGGCTGATGAAGCGGCTCACACCGGGCGAGGGCTACGAGGGTGCGCTGCGCGAGCGCGGCTTTCACGAGGTCGAGACAAGCGGCGACCAGCTTTTTCAAAAGCTCCCGCCGCGCTTCACGGTCTGGCACTCACACTGCGACGAGGTCAAAGAACTGCCCGCGGGTTTCGAGCTGACGGCCTCGAACGAGACCTGCCGGATTCAGGCCATGCGCCACACCTCGCGCCCCCTCTTCAGCGTACAGTTTCACCCCGAACTCTTCGACGCAGAACACCCGCAGGGCGCACGCGTCATCGAAAACTTCCTGAACCTCTAAGCAACCAACATTTTTCCTTTGCGTCTTTGCGCCTTTG
>DATFCB010000455.1:0-2668 GCA_035253525.1 Pyrinomonadaceae bacterium
CGGCGCGAGCGCGGCGCAGATAGAGCGCAGCGGCCTCGTCGTCAAGAAGGACGCGGGCGGATTTTACGACCGCTTCCGCGGGCGCTTGATCTTCCCCGTCATGGACGCGCAGGGGCGCGCTGTGGCCTTCGGCGGCCGCACGCTTGAGCCTCAGGGTGAGCCGAAATATCTGAACTCGCCTGAGACGGCTGCCTACACGAAGGGCCGCCACCTGTTCGGGCTCAACGTCACGCGCGACGAAATCCGACGGCGCAAGTTCGCCATTTTGGTCGAAGGTTATTTGGATTTAATCGTCCCGTATCAGGCGGGCGTGCGGAACTGTGTGGCCTCTCTGGGGACGGCGTTGACAGGCGAGCAGGCGAAGCTACTTGGGCGGTTTGCGCGCAAGGTGGTTGTCAACTATGATGGTGACAGTGCGGGCGTGAAGGCGGCAAAGCGCGCCATCGAGACGCTGCTGACGGAAGATTTTGAGATTAAGGTGCTGGTTCTGCCTGACGGTGCCGACCCCGACGAGTTCATCAGAACCCACGGCGCAGAAGCGTACCACGAGCGGCGGGGCAAGGCGCTCCCACACATCCAATTCGTGCTCGAACAGGCCGTACGGGATCGCAATCTTCTGCGCCCGGCTGACAAGGCCGCGGCCGTCGAAGAGGCTCTCCCGTTTGTCCGCGCGGTCCGCAACCCGATTCAGAAGCGCGAATATTTTGACATGGCGATGGACGCCCTGCGCGTCGAGGAGCCCGCGCTGCGCAAAGAGCTGTGGCAGACGATCAAGGCGAGCGCGCAAGCCTCAGGGCAAGACGTACGGCAGAAAATCGTCCGGGCTTCGGGCGCGCAGCCGACCGTCGCCGAACAAAGGCTTTTAGAACTGCTCGTCCACGACCAGGAGTTGCGCCGCACGATTTTGCCGCGTCTTGAGGCGGCAGACTACGAGGGACTCCCGACCTCCTCAGTTTTCCGCGCCCTGATGGAAATCGAGGAGGAAGGCGCGGCGGTGGATTTCGACACGCTCGGCGCGAAGACCTCGGACGACCCCGTTGCGGCAGACCTCGTGCCGCTGCTCTTGATGTCTGAACCGCAGCGCGCGGAGGGCGAGGCGCTGGACGACCTGCTTTCGACCGCCGAAAGCTGTCTGAACACCCTCAGGCTGATGACCGTTGACCGCCGCATCAACGAACTCGGCGTGGAGATCGCGACCGCCGAGCGGGCGGGCGACACGGAGCGACGCGACAGATTGGCCCTCGAACACCTGGAATGGGCCAGACGCAGGGGTGCCCTTCTCCCACGCGCCAGCGGAGCGTAATAAGAATTTTTGGTTTTGGATTTGCGATTGGACGGGGAAGCAGTATTATCAATTCCTCTTCCAATCAAAAATTAAAAATCGCAACTCCAACATCAAAAATTTCACCACCATGAGCATGGAAGAGAAAGACCGCGACGACGTGATGCAGCGCCTGCTCGAACTGGGCGGCGACAAGAAGTACCTCACGTTCGACGACCTCAACCGCGAGTTGCCCGACAACGTCGTCTCTCCCGACGACATAGAGGATGTGCTGCAAAAGCTCGAAGGCTCGAACATCCCCGTCGCGGACTCCGACGAACGCCTCATCGAACAGGCCGCGACCCTCGTCACAGACGAGGACGACGAGGCGGTTGACGAAGACATAGAATTAGACCTCTCGGCCGGCGCGCTCGAAAAGACCAACGACCCCGTACGCCTCTACCTGCGCGAGATGGGCGTCGTCCCGCTGCTGACGCGCGAGGGCGAGGTCGCCATCGCCAAGCGCATCGAGCGCGGGCAGCTCAAGACGCAGAAAGCCATCGCCCGCTCGCCCATCGCCGTCGAAGAACTGCTGAGAATCGGAGACGAACTCGAAAGCGACGCGACCAACATACGCGACATCGTCACCTTCTCCGAGCAGGCCGAACTCACCGGCGACGAGGACAAAGCCGACGAGTATCTTAAGTGGACCGTCGAGGGCATACAGAACATACGCAAGCTCTACAAGGCGGGCCTCAAGGAGTGGGAGCGCCTGCGCGCCGAGCAGAAACTGACGCGCGGCAAGAAGTCGAAGAAGCTTTTGCGCCTCAGGCGCAAGGTGGCGCGCATGCGCCTCGAAGTCGCGCAGGAGATTGGGCGGCTCAACCTGACGGAGCGCGCGCGCCAACGCCTCATCAACTCGCTCCGCGCCGTGCACAAAGAGATTCGCGCCGCCGAGCGCGAGATAGACAACTTTACAGAGAAGCTGACAAAGCGCCGCATCAAGGCCGAGGACGAAAGGGAGTACAAGCGCCGCCTCAGCGCCGCGAAAAAGCAGCTCCAACAAATCGAGGCCCGCTTCAACATCTCGCCCGTCGAAATCAAGCGCGCCTACCAGTCAATCATCACTGGCGAGCACCAGACGGGCCAGGCCAAGCGCGAGCTTGTCGAAGCCAACCTGCGCCTCGTCGTCTCAATCGCCAAGAAGTACACGAACCGCGGCCTGCAATTTCTGGACTTGATTCAGGAAGGCAACATCGGGTTGATGAAGGCGGTGGACAAGTTCGAGTGGCGGCGCGGTTATAAATTCTCGACCTACGCGACGTGGTGGATTCGCCAGGCGATTACGCGGGCGATTGCCGACCAGGCGAGGACGATTCGCATCCCCGTCCACATGATCGAGACGAT
>DATFCB010000456.1:0-2533 GCA_035253525.1 Pyrinomonadaceae bacterium
GTGCAGGTTAAAGAAAACATCTCACGCAAAGACGCAAAGGCGCGAAGAAAACGAGACTCTTTTCTTCGCGCCTTTGCGTCTTTGCGTGAAACTTCCCGTGGGCCACATTCAATCGCAAATGACTATAAGGCATAAGGAGAATGCGGCTCTGCCTGTTTCTAATTCTTTTATGGGATGGCGTCGCGCGCGAGCAGCGCCGCGCCGATGGTGACGGCGTCTGTGCCGAGTGCGGCGGCGACTATCTGCGTGGCCTCGAAGCAGGGCTGGAAGGCGCGGCGCTCGGCCTCGCGTATGATGGCGTCCATAATCAGATCGCCTGCCTCCATCACGCCGCCGCCCAAAACTATCCGCTCGATGTTGAGCAGGTTGATGACGGAAGCGACGGCCGCGCCGATGGACTTGCCCGTGCGTTCGAGCATCATCAACGAAAAGTCGTCGCCGTTCTGCGCCTCGCGCACCACGTCTGCCGCCGTGAACTCCTTGTTGATGGCGAGGCGCGAGAGCGAAGAGGTGTTGTCGCGGTAGAGCCGCTCGTTCGCGCGCCGCACGATGTTCGGCCCCGAGGCGACCGTCTCCAGACAGCCCGCGTTGCCGCAGATGCAGTCTATCCCCTCGGCGTCAATCGTGATGTGCCCGAACTCGCCCGCGAACCCGCTCGCGCCGAGCCACAGTTTGCCGCCCAGGATGATCGCGCCGCCGATGCCTGTGCCAATTGTGGCGTAGAACATGTCGCGGCTGCCGCGGCCCGCCCCCGCCTGGTACTCGCCATAAGCCGCCGCGTTCGCGTCGTTCTCCAACTCGACGCGCATTCCCGTCGCCCGCTTCAACTCCGCGTGAAAGTCGCCGCGCACGACCGCGGGCAGGTCGGTCGAGACCAGGACGCGGTCCGTCTGCCGGTTGACGAGCCCCGGAATGCCTACGCCCATGGCCGCGATGTCGGGCGCAACGTCGCGCAAACTGGAGACGGTGCGCGCCACCTGCGTGACCAGCGCGTCCGGCTCAAGCGGCGCTTCGCGGCGCTCTAGGACCGCGCCCTCGCTGCTGACGAGCGCGACGTTCAAGGTCTGGCCGGAGACATCCACGCCTATAAAATTTGTTGCTGGTTGAGCGGGCTGCGCCATCTTTTCAGGTCTTCCGAATGAAGTCTCAGAATAAATTCACGGGGTAGGAAGCACGCGCATTGTAATAAACGGTTTACGGGACTGTCAAACAAGCACTTCTCCGTGTAGAATGCAGGGATGAGGGCAGAGGGATGAGGAATGAAGAAAAATTATAACTTCATCCCTCATCCCTCATCCCTCATCCCTTAATTATGCAGCTTCGCTCTATATTATTGCCGACGGATTTCAGCGAGTGCGCGAGCCACGCGCTCTCCTACGCGACCGGGCTGGCGCGCGACGCCGGGGCAAAAATCGTCTGCGTCCACGTCATCGAGCCCGTCATGCCGACCGTCGGCTACACTGGACTCACAGAGCCGCTCCCCCTTGCGGACATCAGCGAGCAGATGGAGGATTCCGCGACGCGCGAACTGCCGAAGATTGCCAATTGTGAGGAGTGCTCGGGGCTCGAAATCGAGGAGGTCATCGCCCACGGCGACCCGGCCACGGAGATCGTCCGCGCCGCTCAGGAGCGCGGGGTTGACCTGATTGTGATTTCGTCGCACGGCCGCACGGGGCTGGGGCGCATCCTCTTTGGCTCGACCGCAGAGGCGGTCGTGCGCCACGCGCCGTGCCCCGTACTCGTCGTCAAGCCGCCCCCTGAGAAGGAAGATTCATAAAAAGGGCTGGAAGTTGACGGCCGGCCCGCAAGATTTGGCCCGGCCGTGACCGAGGGACGCTTCCCGCTCACTTTGCTTATGGCTCTTAGCTACTTTTACGGACTAACGGGTCAGTTCATCCTTTACGCATTCTTCTCCCTGACGCTCGCGGCGGGGAACAATACGATGCTGCTCACGGACACGATGGAGGGCAGCTTTTTCTACAGGCTGATGGGGACCTACGGCCTCTACGCCGTCTTCTTCCTGACGATGTGGGAGGGCGACATCACGCTCCTGCTGGCGGGCGTTCTGGCACACCACGGCGTCTTCGGCGAGTACGGCTTCGCGCAGGTCTTGGGCGCGGGCACGCTCGGCGGCGTGGTCGGCGACAGCCTGGCCTACGCGGGCGGGCGCGGCTTCGAGCGTGGCGTGCGCAACTTCCGCTTCTACAAGATGGCCGCCCCGCGCATCGTCAAGCTGGTGGAAAAGTTCGGCACGCTCTCCATCTTCATCGTCAAATACATCTACGGTCTGCGCATCGCCTCGTGCGTCTTCTACGGGGTGGGGCGCATGCCGCTCGTCAAGTTCCTGCTCTGGACTGTGGCGAGCTGCGCCGCGTGGGTGCTGGTCCTGAGCGGCGTCGGCTACATGTTCAGCGGGACGATCACGCGCGTCATCGGCGACGTGCAGAACATCACCGTCTACCTGCTCGTCATCCTCGTCGTCGGCGTCATCGGCTTCTACCTGGTCGAGCGTTTCTGGCTCAGCAAGAAGGCC
>DATFCB010000457.1:0-2586 GCA_035253525.1 Pyrinomonadaceae bacterium
TCATCTCATCGCCGTCACGCAGCCACGCTCGGCCTACTGCGAGCAGTTCCGTAGTTTGCGCACGCGCATCCTACAGGCCGGCGAGCGCAAGAAGATGCAGGCGTTCGTCGTCACGAGCGCGGGCGTGGCCGAAGGAAAGACCCTGACGGCGCTCAACCTCTCCTGGCTTTTGGCACAGACGGACGGCATCCGCGCCCTCGTCATTGACAGCGATTTGCGTCAGCCCTGCGCCGCTGAATATCTGGGCGTTGATGCCCCCATCGGGCTCTCCGAAGTGCTGTCCGGCGACGCGACCCTGGACGAAGCCATCATACGGCTTGAGCCCGCGGGCCTGCACCTCTTGCCGGGCGGCGAGGCGCGAGACGACGTGGCCGAGCTTCTCTCTGGCCCGCGCTTCGGACAAATCCTCGCCACTTTGCGCCGCATGTTCGACTACATCATCATTGACGCGCCGCCGCTGGGCATCTTCACTGACGCGACCGTCCTGATTAACCGCGCGGACGGGGCGCTCCTGGTCGTGCGCTCTGGCAAGACGCGCTACGCGGCGCTCGACCGCATCGTCGAACAACTCCCGCGCGAGCGTCTCTTGGGCGTCGTCCTCAACCGCACGGACGAGCAGTTGGACGAGAGTTCTTATTATTACCAGCGCCGTTACTACCGGCGCGACGACAAGACGCCCGCGCCGCCGAAGGCGCAGGCTGCCATGAAGGAGGAAGGCGACCCCGTAGCCGCGACTTAAGGTGAAGACGCGCCGTCACAACGCACGCACCGCGCTTCTGCTCCTGACCGAAGCTTTCCTGCTCTTCGGCGGGCTGATAGTCGCCGTCTACCTGCGTTTCAATACGGCCGACGCCGAGTACGAATTGATCGAGCGCCACGGCTTTCACAAAGCGGCGCTCGTCGCCGTCGTCTGCCTCGGCGCGTTCTACCTCTACGACCTTTACGACTTCGTCATCATGCACGACCGGCGCGAGCTGGTCTTGCGCATGGTGCAGGCGCTCGGCCTCGCCTGGGTCGCGCTGGCGCTCTGCTTCTACCTCTTTCCGTGGCTGATGCTCGGCCGGAGCGTCAGTCTCATCGCGCTCCCGCTCGCGCTCTTCGTGATGGTCACGTGGCGGCTCGCGATTCACTGGCTCCTCGGCCACCCGCAGTTCGGCGAGCGCATTCTGATAGTCGGCTCCGGGCCGCTTGCGGTGGAACTGGCGCGCGAAGCTTTGGAGCGGCCCGACGCCGGCTTTCGCATCGTCGGCTTCACGGACAACGACCCCGAGCTTCTGGGCAAGAGTCTGATTAACCCGCGCGTGGTGGGCTTGAGTTCCGAGCTTGAGCAGATAGTCCCGCGCGAGAACGTGGACCGCATCGTCGTGGCGATGGGCGAGCGGCGCGGGCAGTTTCCGACCGACCAGCTTTTGCACCTGAGCCTTTCGGGCAACGTCTCCATCGAAGAGGGCGCGTCGTTTTACGAGCGGCTGACGGGGCGCGTCCACTTGGACATGATGCGCCCCTCTTGGCTCATCTTTTCGGGGCGTGGCAGACAGGCGCGCCTGAACGCTGCGGCGCGCGTCCTGATGCATCGCGTGGTCGCGCTCGTCGGCGCAATTCTTTCGCTCCCCGTCGTCATCCTGACGGCGATTCTCATCAAGCTTGACTCGCGCGGCCCAGTGCTCTACAGACAGGAGCGCGTCGGCCGCAACGGTCGGACTTTCATGGTCATGAAGTTTCGCTCGATGCGCACGGATGCGGAGAAGGACGGCCCCGTCTGGGCGCTCAAGGAGGACGACCGCGTGACGCGCGTCGGGCGCGTCATACGCAAGATTCGCGTGGACGAGATACCGCAGTTCTGGAACATCCTCAAGGGCGAGATGAACTTCGTCGGCCCGCGCCCCGAGCGCCCGCACTTCGTCTCGCAACTCGCGGAGGAGATTCCCTACTACGAGCAGCGCCACCTGATCGCGCCGGGCCTCACCGGCTGGGCGCAGATCAAGTACCCGTACGGCTCCTCGATTGAGGACGCGCGGCAGAAGCTGCAATACGACCTTTACTACATCAAGAACCAGAGCCTCGCGCTCGACGCGGCCATTATGTTCGAGACCATCAAGACCATCTTGTTCGGCCGCGGCGCGCGCTGACTTCTCGCAATCGTTTTCGGAGGTTTGAAGAAATGAAGATGACGGCAACGCTCAAACGCATAACACTCGCCCTCGCGCTCTCCCTGACCTTCGTCGCCACGGCTTTGGCGCAGGACGAACAGCCGCAGCCCGAAGAGCAGAAGCAGGAGGAGCAGCAGGCGACGCCGCAGGAAGAGAAAGAGCCGAAGAAGCGCGGCGGCATCCTGGGCGCTGTCTTCGGGCAGGACGCGAAGACGAACAACGGCGAGCAGGAGGAAGCAGAGACTTCGAGGCACTCTTCCGTCGCGCCGAGGGGCGCTGACCGGCTTGAGCCGGACGACGTGCCGGCCCTGCCCGAGGACGTTCCGGCCGAAGTTCAGGCCGGCCGGCGCGGCCAACTCTCCGAAGAGGCAGCGGCCGTGCTGCCCTACTACAACAATTTTCTGACGACCTACAGGATTGGCCCAGAGGATGTCAT
>DATFCB010000458.1:0-5728 GCA_035253525.1 Pyrinomonadaceae bacterium
TCGTGCGCGACGTGCTGGTCAATCAGGAGCAAGCCTTCGTCGTCCGTCGCGATGATGAAACTCTCTTCAAGTTGGCCCAGCGGGCGGATGTTGGTCGAAACCTCTGAGAGCGGCACTTCGCGCACGAGTCCGGCCGCGGAGACGAGCGGCGGGAGTTGACTCTCCGAACGCTGCTCGGGCGGGCGGGGCCGTCTTTCTTTGCTGACGACGGCCGCGTTCTCCTCGGCGGCCGTGGGGTTGAACGGCACGACTGTGCCAGTCTCTACGTTACCCGCCGCCGCCTCGCGCGGCGCGGAATGCGCGTGCGGCAGGATTGCGTCCAACCCTCCGGCCGTCTCCCTCTTCACCGGAGGCTGCGGCTCCCGCTCGACGCGCTGCGGCGCTTCATCCCCCGGCGGGGCGAAGCCGAACTCTATGCTTCCCTGTCGCGCCGGTGGCACAATTTCGAGCGTGGTGTCCGAGATACTGCTTTCGGCGACCGGGGCCGTCCTGTACGGCGAGAGGTCTTCGCCCTCTTCGTAGCCTTCCAGTTCGGAGGCGGCGCGCGCCGCTTCGCGCATTGGTGCGACCGATTCGTAAACGGCTTCGACGGGGCGCGCGTAGCCCGCGCTCGCCAGCGCCTCGCGCACAGACTCGCGCACGGCGTCCGCGACGGCTGCGGCGCGGCGGAAGCGCACTTCCGTCTTCGCGGGGTGGACGTTCACGTCCACCTCTTCGAGCGGGACTTCCAGAAAAAGGAGCGCCGCGGGATAGACGCCGTGCGGGAGGATGGAGCGGTAGCCCTCGGAGAGCGCGCGGCTGATGAGGCGGTCGCGGACGTAGCGGCCGTTGATGAAAAGGTACTGCGCGTCGCGCGAGGTGCGCCGCTCGCGCGGGGCCGAAACGTACCCGCGAACGCGCGCCACGCGCTCGTGCCCGCCGCCGACTTCCAATAGACTTTCCAGGAACTCGGCCCCGAAGATTTGGTAGGCGCGCTCACGCAGGTTCGCAGCCGCGTCCGCGCGCAACGTCTCGCGCCCGTTGTTCGTCAGCGTGAAAGAAATCTCCGGGTGCGCGAGCGCGTAGTGCGTCACCAGGTTCGTCAGGTGAAAACTCTCTGTCGCCTCGGAGCGCAGGAATTTCCGCCGCGCGGGGACGTTGAAGAAGAGGTCGCGCACGGTGATGGTCGTGCCGCGCGGGTGCGCCGCGTCCTTCACGTCGCGCATCCGCCCGCCCTCGATGACGACGCGCGTCGCCGCCTGGTCCTCTTCCGTTTTAGAAATTAATTCGACGCGGGCGACCGAAGCGATGGAGGCGAGCGCCTCGCCGCGAAAGCCGAGCGTGGCGATGGCGTCGAGGTCTTCGGCCCGGCTGATCTTCGACGTGGCGTGGCGCTCGAAGGCGAGGACGGCGTCATCGCGCGTCATCCCCGAGCCGTCGTCCGCCACGCGCAGGAGCCTGCGCCCGCCCGCCTCCACGTCAATCACGACGCGCCGCGCGCCCGCGTCCACGGCGTTCTCCACCAACTCCTTGGCGACCGACGCTGGCCGCTCCACGACCTCGCCCGCGGCGATCTGGTTGGCTAACTGGTCGGAGAGGACACGAATCTTGCTCATAAAACAGGAGTCAGAAGTCAGGAGTCAGAAGTCAGAATAAAAACAGAAGCGGTTCTCCGCCTTTTATTCTGACTTCTGACTCCTGACTTCTGTATTCTCAAAGATAAACTATCTGGTGATCCGAAGAGCCCAGGTTGATCGCATCGTAAATCCAGTTGACGATGTACGTGCCGTGGCGCGCGAGCAGACTGGTGAGGTTGATGTGACGCTCCTGCAAAGTCTTGTGCGGGAAGAGGGCGGCCGTGGCGCGCTCTATCTGGCGGTGAGCGGCGCGGTCGCGGCCCATCTGCGCGCGGTGAAAGCGCGCGCGCAAGCCTTCGAGCTGGTAGTTGATCTTGCGCCTTCCGGTGTCGAGCGCTTCGGCAAGCGTCGGGTCAACGTCGCGCAGCTTCTCCTTGAGCGCGTCCAGCTCGCGATTGATTGACTCCTCCGTTCGATTGAAAGTCTGCGCCGTCTCGCTCCCCAAATGCTCTTCGACGACGCGCGCCAGCACGGCGTCCAAGCCCTCGAACAAATCCGCGAGGCCGAGGCCGTAGCGTTCGAGCGTGCGCCACGTGCGCCGCTCGACAATCGTCATGCTCGCGCGCGGGAGGATGCTGGTGGCGGGCCGGTCCAGAACTCTGTAGACCTCGGCCGTCTGCGCGAAGTAGGCGATTTCGGCCGCGCCGCCGAAGTAGGCGACGGTCGGAAGCAAATAGTCCTGCACGACGGCGCGCAGCGTGACGTTCGGGCTGAAGCGTTCGGGAGAGTTTTGGGCCAGCTTCGAGAGGTCTTCCTTCGTAAACTCCTCGCGCGCGTCCTTCACTTTGTAGCGGCCGTCCCCTGTGCGGACGACGGCGTGGCGCGTCCCGTCCTCTTTGTGGAAGAAGAGCGGGAAAGCGTTTTCCGTCGTCGAGACCTGCGCGTGGTAGCCAGCCTCTTCCAACTCGCGGCTGCGCTCGACAAGTGCGGCGACGACCTCCGGCGCTCGGCTCGCGGCGAGCGCGTAAAGCGGCGCGGCCAGCTTTTTCAACTCCGCGTCGAGCGGGTCCAGCAGGATGAGGCCGTAGCGCCCCGTCAGTTTCGTCATCATCCGCGCGAAGGCTTCGCCGTAGCCGCGGCCCTGCTGCCACGTCTCGCGCAGGAGCTTTTCGACCTCGGGGATGAACTCGGTGCTCGGCAAGACTTCGAGGAGACGCCCGACAGTCTCGTTGATTGATTCGTCCAGGCGGACGCTGCCGACGGGCGCGCCCTCCCTGTGCATCCCGGTCGAGACCTGAACGCTCGCCAGGCGACAGTCGCAGCCGATGAACTCCGCGGTCGCGACCTCCGCGAAGTCGTGGTCCTCGGTGGCAATCCAGAAAACTGGCACAGCGGGCGTGCCCCTTTGCGCGAGGCAGCCCGCGAGTTTGACGGCCGAGAGTGCTTTGTAAATGGTGTAGAGCGGGCCTGTGAAAAGTCCCGCCTGCTGGCCCGAGACGACGGCGAGGCAATCAGCTTCTCTGAGCTTCGCGATGTTGGCGAGTGTTTCGTCCGTAGCGCCCCAACCCCTGTTCATCGCTTCGAGCGCGTCGCAGAGTTGACGGCGGTCTGTTTGATAAGCGGAGAGTACTTCCGGGGCGCGGTCGGCCAGTTCGTGATGGAGGCGGACGGCCGTGGGGTAGAAGCGGCGCAAGCTGACGGGGTCGCGCAGGTAGTCCAGGAAGAGGCGCGACTGATGCGGGATGCGCTCGAAGGGTAAATTCTCGACGCGCAGTCCGGCCTCTTCCGGCGTGCTATAACATGCGGCTTCGGTCGTGCTCACTCTGCTCTCGCTCCCGCCGAAAGGCGCTCCTCGCCTTTCTCTTCCTGGCCCAAAAGCCCCGTCTCCCGCAAAACTTTTTCGATCTCGCGCCGCGCCTCCTCACCTGCGTCCTGAAGCGGCGCGCGCACGTGCCCGCCCGCGTACCCAAGCATATCAAGCGCGGCCTTCAATCCGCTAATCCCATAGCGCCCGAGCACGCCCCGCGTCACACGCGTCAACCGAACTTGCGCCGCACGCGCCCGCTCGTGCTCTCCCGCGCGAAACGCCTCGTAGACTTCCACGGCCAAGCGCGGCGCGATGCACCCGATGGCGAGAATCCCGCCGCGCGCGCCCACGCACAGAGCAGGATACAACGACGACCCATTCCCCGTCAGCACCGAGAAATCCTCCGACACGAGTCTGACCGTCTCGGCCAGCGCCAGCACGTCGCCCGAGCTATCCTTCACCCCGACGATATTCTCGTGCTCGCTCAATCTGGCAATCGTCTCAGGCTGAAGCGTGACGTTGGTAAACTGCGGGACGCTGTAGAGCACGACGGGCACGGGCGAGGCGTCGGCCACCGCCAGGTAATGTTTCACCAGCACAGGCTGCGTCATCTCCGCCCTGTAAAAATGTGGCGTGATGAGCAGCACGGCGTCAGCGCCCGCTTCCGCGACGCGGCGGACTTCGTCAATCGTTATACGCGTGCTGTGCTGGCCCGCCCCGACGATAAAAGCCAGGCCCGCCGGCACGCTCGCGCGCGCAGCTTCTATGATCCCTAGAGACTCGTCCTCGTCCAGGTGTGTGCGCTCGCCCGTCGAGCCGAGCACGATGTGACCGGCGATGCCCGTCTGATTCCACCTCTCGACGTTCGAGCGTTGGCGGTTTTGGTCAAACCTGCCTTCCTTGTCGAAGGGAGTGGGAAAAGGGAGCAAGAGGCCGCGCAGATTCTGACTTGAGAATCGGCCGGGGGAGTCGGGCTGCCGCTTTGTTTCAGTGTGCTGCGTCAAGGCTCCACATTATAACGACTGGCCCGCGAAACGCGAAGCGCGCGCGCCGGAAGGCAGGTCAGTTTCAGCGCCCGCCCTGGTTCCCGCCAATTGACATGCCACCTCTGAAACGTTTGGCCGCGAAAATACATACTCAATGACAGGGATAGTTCGGAGGTGCTGAAGAGAACCTGAAGTTGAACCGTGACCCGTCGGAAACGAATTTTCGGAGAGGGAAGACCGCCCTGGGCCACGACTTTTCTGTGCCAAAAAGCATTTCGTTACGGCCCGATAACCCCGCCTCCAAATTTTTGTTGGAGGCGACGAAAGTCCGTGCGGAGAGTAAAATTTAGGGCGCTCGCGCCTCGGAAAAAACTGATTGACAAAGTGAGGCCCGCGCATTATTGTGCCAAAGTTCGAACTCAGTCGTTCACAAGCCAGTGGTCCGATGGCATTCCCAAACCGCTCTGCTGTCGGCGTTGGTTTTGACTTCAAGACGGCCGAATACAGTCTTACTCAGAAACGGCCATTACACAGGCAATTGAACTGATACGCTGCGTCAAGGCGTCCTCGCCGGGCAATCTCAACCCGCTGCTGTCTCTTCAAGGGGGCGAGAGCGTGCCGCTCAGCATCAGTGCCTGAAGTCTCTATAATTTTCTCAACCTAACTCAGTGATCCGGGGCTACCGGCGACGACCGGCTGAAGAGGGCCGGAGGCGGCATCGCCCGGCTGGCGGTCTCATTTTCGCTGACGGCAAACGAACCGAGACAAATCTTGTTCCCACCCTCAGGAGGCATTTAGATGAAAACGCGGTTGCGAACCATCCTTTTCACCGGCGGGTCCATCTTGTTGGCTGCCGCGCCCATCTTCGCGCAGCAGCAGCAGGTGGCAGCCGTCGCCCGCAACAGCGCCGTGGCGCTGGAGAGAAAGCTCAACAACACTCCGTCCATAGCGGAGCAGCGCGCCAGGATGAGCGACCTGCGGAAGCGTAAGGCGGCGCTCGCGCGCTACCTCGCGACGATCCCGCCGGGGTCGCCCGACTACAAAGCGACCGCGGGGGCGATCTCTAAACTGGACGCCGAACTATCGGGCCTCGTCAAGCTGCTGGGCGAAGAGCCGCGCGTCGTGCGGCCGATGGCCGCGCCAATCGCCCTGGCCCAATCACCTGCCGCGAAAGTATCTTTCGCCCGCCAGGAGAACGTGGGCCTGAGGGCTGGCGCAGTCAATGTCGCTGCCCTCACCACCACCGACACGGTGCTCTTGGCCCCGCCGCAGCAGCCGCCGACAATCAGCGGCACGCTGACTCAAGGCGACGAAGAGGTGACCGGGCAGGCCAGACCTGGCTCGACAGTGGAGCTTTTCATAAACGACAGGAAACAGAA
>DATFCB010000459.1:0-2291 GCA_035253525.1 Pyrinomonadaceae bacterium
GTCGGGCCGGTCAACTGCTATCTCATTGCGGAAGACCCTGTGACCTTGATTGACACCGGGCCGAAGATGAAGGAGGCCGCCGCCGCGCTGCGCGACGGGCTCAGACGGGCCGGGTTTCGCGTCGCGGACATTCGCCGCATCGTCCTGACGCACGCGCACGAGGACCACTGCGGGCTGGCCCGCTCCCTGCGCGACGAGGCGAAGGACGCCGAAGTTCTGGTTCACGGGTGGGAGACGGGCCACCGCGTCGGGCGGCTCGAATACGACGAGCACCGCCAACTGCTCGTGCGCGCGGGCGTGGACGAGGACAACATAGCGCAGATGCGGCGCATGTACGAGGGCGTGCGCGCCTACGCGGACGCGCTCGAAGACCACCAGCACAGCGAGTTGAGGGACGGGATGGAGTTGGAGTTCACAACCGGGAGTTTGCGGGTCGTCCACACGCCGGGGCACACGCCCGGCTCGTGCTCATTCTTGCGCGAGGCCGACCGGACCATCCTGGCGGGCGACTGCGTCTTGAAGCGCATCACGCCGAACCCCATCTTGTCGCCCGACCCCGTTGACCCTTCGCGCCGCTTCCGCTCGCTCGCCGAATACCTCGTCAGCCTGGCGCGCATCCGTTCGCTCTCGCCGACGCTCGTCCACGGCGGGCACGGCGAGCCGGTGACGGATTTCGAGGAGCTTTTCAACCGCTACCTGCGGGCCGTGCGCGAGCGGCAGGCCGAGGTCATACGGCTTGTGCCAAAAACGGGCGCGACAGCCTGGGACGTGGCGCGCGAGCTTTTCCCCGGCGCGGACGACGTGCACCGCTTCCTCGCCGTCTCCGAGTCGGTCGCCCACCTCGATCTGGCACACTCCGAAGGCAAGCTCGCCGTCGAAATGAGCGACGGGCGCGAGATTTACCGAAAAAGCTAGTGGTCAGTTAAGAACGAAAGTGTTTTGCTTTAAACTGACCACTGACCACCGGCCACTGACCACTTTTTCCAGCCACCTTTTGGAACTCCCGTTCATCTAAGACGTGAAACTCACAAACTTACCTGGAGGAATTCTGTCCATGAGAATAAGGAATCTGCTTGTGATTTTGACCGCCCTGCTGTGGACGAGTGCGACTGTGACGGCGCAGACGCCGCCGGCCGCGCCTTCGCAGCCGTCGCCGCCCGTCGTCGCGGTGCCCGCGCCGGGCGAGCCTATGAATTTTTCGTTCTTCCTGGAGGGCGGCAACTTCCTGGGCATCCAGCCCGAAGAGATTAATCGTGAGAACATGAGCCGTTATGGGATGAGCCAGGCGCGCGGCGTCGGTGTCGGCAACGTGTCGAAAGACAGTCCCGCCGAGCGCGCGGGGTTGAGGAAGGGCGACGTGATTCTACAGTTCGACGGCGAGCCCGTAACGAGCACGCGCAAGCTGCTC
Source organism: Pyrinomonadaceae bacterium (assembly GCA_035253525.1). GTDB lineage: Bacteria > Acidobacteriota > Blastocatellia > Pyrinomonadales > Pyrinomonadaceae > QHXM01. Next base: position 1,409 of record DATFCB010000459.1, read on the forward strand.
CGGCTGATAGGCGAGGCCGCGCCCGAACAGACCGTCCGCCTGACCGTCAGCCGCAACGGCTCTGAACAGCAACTGACGGCCACGCTCGGCAAGCGCGAGGCGTCGCGCGCAGGCTCCTGGAACGTGATGCCGGTTGAGCCTGGAGAATTCGAGTTCCAGTTCCCGCCCGCGACGCCTCGCCCGCCGCGTGCCGGTCAAGCCCCTGAGTCCGAAGTCTTCGCTTTCGGCTTCGGCAACCGCCGGGTCGGCATCCTGACGACCCCGCTGACCAAACAACTCGCGGACCACATGGGCGTCTCCGGCGGCAAAGGGGTGCTCGTCACTTCGGTCAACCAGAACAGCCCCGCGTCGAAGGCCGGGCTCAAAGCCGGCGACGTGATTACGGAAGTCAACGGCGCGAGCGTAGAGGACAGCGGGGACTTCATACGCGAGTTGAACCGCAAGGACGAAGGCGAGGTGACGCTGACGATTATTCGCGACAGGTCGCAGCGGACCGTCAAGGTGATGCCCGAGCGCAGGCCCGCGCCCTCCTTCAACCTGACGGACTTTCAGCCCGCGCCGATGGCCCGCCTGAGAATGTCCCCGCGCGTCCAGGTGGAGAAGATGTACCGCGCGCTTCAGGCGATGCCGAGAGTCCAGAATTTCGCTTTGCCGAAACTGGAAAAGCTCGCGATCCCGCGCGTGATACATATCCCGCGCAACGCGCCGCTGCCGTTGATACTTGATGGTTATTTCGATTAAGCCGGAAGGTAGTCCGGCTATCGTGTCGGTTTGCAATTGAGTGTGGACTGAAGAAAACCAGCTCACGCAAAGGCGCAAAGGCGCAAAGGCGCGAAGAAAACAATCAAGGTTTTCTTCGCGCCTTTGCGCCTCCAGCGTGCGA
>DATFCB010000460.1:0-2037 GCA_035253525.1 Pyrinomonadaceae bacterium
GAGCGGCGCTCGCGCAGAGGCGGGACGCGCAGGCGTATGACGTTGAGGCGGTAGTAGAGGTCTTCACGAAAGCGGTGCTCCAGGACCATCTGTTCGAGGTCGCAGTTGGTGGCGGCGACGACGCGCACGTCCACCTTGACCGGATGCTGCTCGCCCAGGGGCTGAATCTCACCCTCCTGTAGAAAGCGCAGGAGCTTCGGCTGCACGTCGAGCGGGAGGTCGCCCACCTCGTCCAGAAAGAGCGTGCCGCCAGAGGCCGCGCGGAGCACGCCGGGCGAGTCCGAGACTGCGCCCGTGAAAGCCCCCTTGCGGTAGCCGAAGAGGTAGCTCTCCGACAACTCGCGGGGGACGGCCGTGCAGTTGAAGGCGACGAAATTCTTGTCGCGGCGCGCGGAGACCTGGTGTATGGCGCGCGCGACCAGTTCCTTGCCCGTGCCGCTCTCGCCCGTGACGAGCACGGTCACGTCAGACGAACGGATTTTGTTAATCTCGTCCACAAGACCCTGCATCGCGGGGCTGGAATGTATGAAGCCGGGCAGGATGCTCTCGTCCGCGTAAGCCTTTGGGTCGCGGCGGCCGCGCGCGGCGCGCGCACTCTCGCGGAAGGCGCATAACTCAAGCCCCATCGCGGCCACGCGCACCAAGGGGTCGAGCAGAGTTCCGCGCGGGTGCAGCGTCGCGTCGCGCGGGGAGAGCACCAACAACGCGGGCGCGGCGTTGGCCGCTTCGAGCCGAATCACCGCCACGTCTTCCGAATTGGCCCAACTCTCCGCCGTCCCCTCATCCCGCGCCCGGCCAAACGATTCGAGAACTCCGTCTCTCTCCTCTTCCGAGCCGTAGCCGTGCGCGGCGACGACCTTGAGGCCGCCCTCAAGCCCCTCTTCCAGGATCAATACTTTCTGCGCCCCGACCTCCTGGTGAGTTATCGCCGCCAGTTCGCGCAGCAGCAGCTCGCGCAGCACTGATGCTTCGGCCAGCCGCAGCGTGAGCAGCGGGGAGAGCGAGGGGCCTTCGGCCACGGGCAGGGCGATTGCTTCGCGCGTCTCCTCGTAGCCGAGCGCGGCGATGGCCTCTTCCGTGCGCGCGAGGTCCAGGCGCGCGCCGAGTTGGCGGAAGACGCGCGCCGCCTGCGAAAGGTACTCGGCAGCGCGCGACGGCTGCGCGGCGGCGGCGTAAGCCATGCCGAGTTCGTAGTGTGAGAGCGCGCCGCTGTGCCTGTCGCCCAGCATCTCGAAGATGGAGACGCTGCGGCTGAAGTGGTGTATGGCGCGAGCGCCGTCCTTGCGCCTGGCCCAGAGGAGACCGTGAATGCGCTGCGCTGCACCGACGATGGCGAGGTCCGCGATGGCTTCGGTCGTCTGCTCGGCCACCTTCTGAAGCTGCAACGCCGTCTCGTCCGTGTCGCCAAGATGCAGATGCGCCTCGGCCAGCAGGAGGCGGGATTCGCAGACGGCCTGACGGTCGCCTATCTGCTCGGCGAGGATGAGCGCCGCCTCGCCCTCTTCGCGGGCGCGCGCGTCGTCGCTAATCGCCAGCAGGCAGCGGCCGAGCGTGCGCCGTGCCTGCCCTTCGTACCAGCGGTTGCCGTGGTCGGCCGCCAGGTTGAGCGCACGTTGAAGAAGATTCTGCGCCTCTTCGAGTTCGCCCATCATGACGCGCAACTCGCCGAGCGAGTTGAGAATCATCGGTACTTGCGCGTTGTGCCGGTCAACCTCGAAGGCCAGTTCGAGCGAACGCTTGAGGGCTTCCTGCGCGCGGCCCCACTCGCCGACCAGCGTGAGGTTGATGCCGAGGTTGTTGTAGCCGACCGCCGCGTTGACCTTCTGCTCGGTGCGCTCGTAATAGTGAATCGCCTTTTCGAGATAGCGTATGCCGTCGTGCGGGCGCTTGATGAACCAGCAGGCACCGCCCATGTTGGCGTAAATGCGGCCGAGCATGTGCGGCGACGCGCGCTTGCCCACGAGCTTCAACGCCTGCTCGTAATTGTCGAGCGCGCTTTCGTGATGGCCCTCGTAAACGTCCACTAGCCCGAAGCCG
>DATFCB010000461.1:0-5746 GCA_035253525.1 Pyrinomonadaceae bacterium
AGAAAAAGCTTTTCTCACGCAAAGGCGCAAAGACGCAAAGGGGTTGAGTGCTAAATAACCGCGCGTTTTTCGGCGACGGGGCTTTCGCGCGCGGCCGTCTTTTCGGAGATGACTTTGGCCTGTAGGAAGAGCGCGAGGTAGTCGCGCCCGCCGGCCTTCGAGTCCGTGCCGGACATGTTGAAGCCGCCGAACGGATGCACGCCGACCAGCGCGCCCGTGCATTTGCGATTGAGATACAGGTTGCCGACATGAAACTCGTAACGGGCGCGCTCAAGCTTCGCCTCGTCGCGCGTATAGACGGCACCCGTCAAGCCGTATTGCGTATCGTTGGCAATCCTGAGAGCGTCGTCAAAATCCTGTGCCTTGATGACCGCCAGAACCGGGCCGAAGATTTCCTCCTGCTCGATGGTCGCGCCAGGCTTTACGTCCGCGATGACGGTCGGCTCTATGAAGAAGCCTTGCTCGCCGTCCGCGCCGCCGCCCGCTAGCAGTCGCCCGCCCTCCGCCTGGCCCTTCTCTATGTACTCGTTAATCGTCTTGAAAGCTTTCTGGTTGACGACGGCAGACATGTTCGTAGAGGGATCGGTGGGGTCGCCCACTTTAATCTTCTCCGTGCGCTCGACGATCTTGTCCAGCATGGTGTCGTACACGTCCGCGTGGATGATGGCTCGCGAACAGGCGGAGCATTTCTGGCCCTGGAAGCCGAAGGCGGATTGGACGACGCCGGTCGCAGCGTCTTCGAGGTCGGCGTCGGCATCAACGATGATGGCGTCCTTGCCTCCCATCTCGGCCACGACGCGCTTAATCCACAGTTGCCCCTCGTGGACTTTCGACGCGCGCTCGTTAATCCTGAGACCAATCTCCTTCGAGCCGGTGAAGGCCACGAAGCGCGTCAACGGGTGGTCAACCACCACGTCGCCGACTTCGGCACCCGAGCCGGTCATGAAGTTGACGACGCCCGCGGGCATCCCCACCTCTTCCAGAATCTCGAAGAACTTGTAGGCGATAGTCGGCGCGTCCGAGGAGGGTTTGAGGACGACGGTGTTGCCCGTGACCGCAGCCGCGCCGGTCATCCCGGCCATGATGGCGAGCGGGAAATTCCAGGGGGGGATGACCGCGCCCACGCCGAGCGGGATGTATTCGAGGCGGTTGTCCTCGCCCTCCAACTTGACGAGCGGCTGGTCGGCCGCGTAGCGCAGCATCTCGCGCGCGTAGAACTCGCAAAAGTCAATCGCCTCGGCCGTGTCGCCGTCGGCCTCGGCCCAGGTCTTACCGACCTCGTGAATCATCCAGGCGGACATCTCATGCTTGCGCTCGCGTAAAGCGGCGGCTGCGCGGAACAATATTTCGGCGCGCTCCGTGGCGGGCGTTGCGCGCCAGGTCTTGAAAGTCTCGTGGGCCGTTTGGACTGCGCGCTGTGCCAATTCCGGCGTGGCCTTCTGGAAGCGGCCGACCACTTCAGTCTTCTTCGCCGGGTTGAGACTTTCGAGCTTGGCCTCGGTCTTGATGCGCTCGCCGCCTATGACGAGCGGGTACTCGCGCCCCAACTCTCCTTTGACCTTTTCAATCGCCGCGCGCATGGCCTGCGCGTTCTCTTCCTTGCTGAAATCTGTGAACGGCTCGTTACGAAATTCGGTCTGCATGTCTGCTCCTTAAACGTTTGAAATTTTTATGGCGTGTTGCGGACGTTGGAGGCGCTGCCGCGGTCGCCGTTCTCGTTGAAGCCCGGCGGGACCGTGTAGGTGTTTCCGTTGACCGCGTTCCCGTTCGACGCGCCGCCGATGCCCTGCGTCTTGGGGCCGCTGCCGGAGGTCGCGCCAGAGCCTTGCGTGCCGGCCGTGTTCGACTGGGCGTTGGCGTTCGTCGTCGTCGTCGTGCTGCGCTCGCCACAGGCGAACGAGAGACACGAAACAAGCAGTAGGGACACAATCATCACAGTTCGTCGCATCAGTTTTCCTCCGTCGCTCCGCAACACTCGCACAGGTTTTCTAGAACTTTTGGATTGCCGGAATGTTACCACAAACCGGACGCAAAAACGCGGTCGCCGCACGCCTGCGAGCGACCGCGTCAGCGGTTTTCGTCAAACTTTCCGGCCCGTCACCACTGGCCGGCTTTCTGTAGCTTTTTAATCTTGCGCTTGACCATCTCGCGCTTGAGCGGCGTGGTGTGGTCTATGAAGACTATGCCGTCGCAGTGGTCCGTCTCGTGCAGCATGCAGCGGGCCGTCAGTTCCATCCCGTCAACCTCGAAGAGGTCGCCGTTCACGTCGTGCGCGCGCACCACCGCGCGGAACTCGCGCTTGACCGGGAAGAAGATTCCGGGAAACGACAGGCAGCCCTCCTCGCCGTTCTGCTCGCCCTCGACGCGTATGACCTCGGGGTTGATCATGACGATGCGCTGCGCGGGGTCTTTGCCGCCCGAACAGTCCATGACGAAGAGGCGCTTGGAGACGCCGACCTGCGGCGCGGCCAGGCCGACGCCCGGCGCGGCGTACATCGTCTCGAACATGTCCGAGACAAGCTTCTTCAAACTCTCGTCAAACTCCGTCACGGCGTCGCCCGGCCTGAGCAGCACGGGGTCCGGGTAATGCACAATTTCCAATAATGCCATCTCGTTTTTCCTTCTCTTTTCACGCCCGTAGCGGGCCAATTCACGCTTCGATTTTACGACAAATAATTCTTGCGCGCCAGCGGGACAGCATTTGGTGCGCGAGGCCAGAAGCGCGTTGCCCACTTTTACCAATGACGTTAAGCCCGGGGCGGCCGAAGCCGCTTATGCTGAGCAAACGTTAGATCGCCTCTGGCTCTGGGAAGGCGTTCGAGAAGGTGTGAACGGCGTCGGGCGAGACGTAATCGCCGGGGCGCGGGGCTTCGGCAAGTGCGAAGACGTGCTTGCGGTCGTCGCCGAACCCTAAGTGCCAGCGTGGCTCAAGCCGACGCACGCGCAGGCCCGCGCCCGAAAGGAGCGAGCGCAGGTCTTCCCTGCCGCTCAGGGTGTGTACGTGCGCGGGCGTGCGGCTCTCGATGGGCATCGTCAGGATGAGTTGCCCGCCCGGCTTGAGCACGCGCGCAATCTCGCCCATGACGACTTCAGGCTCCGGCATGTGCTCGACCACTTCGGAGGCGACGACCAGATTGAGGGATTCGTCCGCGTAAGGCAGTTCGGTCACGCAGCCCGTTTGAAAACGCGCGCGCATTACTACGCCTTTGTGCGCGGCGAGGCGGCGCGCGTAAGCGATTGACTGCGGGCTGATGTCCAGGCCGTGTCCCACCCATTCCTGTTTCATCAACAGAATCTCACTCAGGATGACGCCCGACCCGCAGCCCAGGTCCGCCACCTCTGCGCGCTGCGCGGACACGCCTCGCACGACCTTGCGCACGAAATTGAGCCGCGCCGCCGCGGACGGCTGAAGCGCGTAGGTGATGTGCGTGACGACTGGGTAAAACGGCTGGTCGTAGATCGTGCCGCGCGCTTCGTCAAGAGGGAGATGCTCGTGGCAGACCTTCCTCAGCCTGACGTAGCGGCGCAGGTGGCGCGCCACGTCTTCCGCAGAAGTCTCCGTGACGGCGAGCACGTCCGCGATGATGCGGTCGGCCCTGGCCCAGTTCTCAGACGTGTCCACGCCGAAGAGCTTTGCGAGCGGCGGCCCCGCGCCCGCGAAAAGGGCCAGACACAGGCGCTCCCAGAGCGGGGCGAGGCGTGAGTTGGCCTCAATCAGTTCGAGGCAGTGTTGATATTTTCCGAAACGTGTTCGGCTGAACAGTCTGGCTTCAAACGCCATTCATGCGTCTCCTCCCGGCTTTACGTTGCAGCCGCACGTTCAGCAAGAGACGTTCCGTTCGATTCGCACGCGAGGACGCTTGCAGTTTTACGAGGATTTGTTAAGACCGAAGGGTGAGCGCCCGAATTTGAGGGGCAGGCTTACGCGCCGCTTGCTGTAAGAGTCTTCCGCCTGGCGTAAAACTGCTGCTGCCCGCGCGCGGCGACGGTTGGAGCGAAAATGTGACATCGCGGTGATTATTTATCCCGGCGCGTTCCGGTATGATGACGAAGGAATGCGATTGCATGTCAGTACCGCCTGCGGTAGCGGGCGGGCCGCTACCGCAGGCGGTACTGACTTAACTTATATCTCTCTCCTCTCGCTTCATGGAAGAAATCAACTCGCCAATCGAGAAGGTCAGCGCGCGCGCCGAAGAGGTCATTGACGACGTTGCCGCGAGCCCGTGGATGGAACGGCTCGCGCGCTTCGGCTACGCGACGAAGGGCATCGTTTACATCGTCGTCGGCGGCGTGTCGGCGCTCGCCGCGCTCGGCCTGCGCGGCGAGACGACGGACGTGCGCGGCGCGCTGAAGGAGATAAAAGAAAAGCCTTTCGGCAAGGTCGCGCTCGCGACCGTGGCCTTTGGCCTGGTGGGCTACGTCCTCTGGCGCTGGGTCCAGGCGCTCGCCGACACGGATCACAAGGGGACGAAGCTCAAAGGCATCCTGGTCCGCATAGGCTACTTTTTCAGCGGGGCCGTTTACGCGGGGTTGGCCGTCACGGCCGCGAAATTGTTGATTGACGTTGACGAGCCGGACAGCAGCAGCGACATGCAGGAGCAGTGGATTGCGCGCGTGCTGGGGCTTCCAGCGGGGCGCACACTCGTCATCGTCGCGGGCGTTTCAACCATCGGCTTCGGCCTCTACCAAATCTACAAAGGGTTCAAGGCCAAGTTTCGCAAGCGGCTCAAGCTCGCCGAGATGAGCGAGAAGAAGATCGCTGTCGCGACGTGGAGCGGGCGCATAGGCTACGCCGCGCGCGGGCTGGTCTTCTGCATCATAGGCTTCTTCGCCATACAGGCCGCGCTCCACTTCAACCCGGACGAGGCCAAAGGCCTGGACGAAGCGCTCGCCACTCTGGCACAAAACTATTACGGCGCGTGGGCGCTCCTCGCCGTCGCCGTCGGCCTCATCTTCTACGGCTTCTACATGCTCGTCGAGGCGCGCTACCGCAAAATCTGACGAGATTGCGGGCGGATTAGGAAGACAGACTCAACCCTTAGCGCCTCTAGTTTTAACTTTGCGTCTTTGCGTGAACAGCCGTCCTCCCTGTCAGCTCAATACCCGCGCAACTGCTCGCGGTAGCCGTCGAAGTTGCGCCGCATCTCGCCGAGGGAATCGCCGCCGAACTTCTCGCGCATGGCCGAGGCGACGACGAGCGCGACCATCGCCTCGCCGATGACGCCGGCGGCCGGGACGGCTGTGATGTCAGAGCGCTCGAACGAGGCTGCCTCCTCTTTTTTAGTGTCTATGTCAACGGAGCGCAGGGCGCGGCGCAGCGTCGAGATGGGTTTCAGATGGCCGCGCACGCGCAGCTCCTCGCCGTTGGTGATGCCGCCTTCGAGGCCGCCCGCGCGATTGGTCTGGCGTATGAAAGTCCTGCTCGTCTCGTCGTAACTGATTTCGTCGTGGACTTCGGAGCCGGGCAGGCCCGCGGCCTCTGCGCCCGCGCCGATGGCGACCGCCTTGACGGCCGGGATGGACATGACGGCCTGTGCCAATCTCCCGTCGAGCTTAGAGTCCCAGGCCGTGTGCGAGCCGAGGCCGGGGACGAGGCCGCGCGTGACGACCTCGAAGATGCCGCCGAGCGTGTCGCCCGCGCGCCGCGTCTCGTCAACAAGCTCGACCATGCGCGCCTGCGCCTCCGCGTCCGCGCAACGCAGCGGCGCGTCGTCAGGAATCGCCGCGATTGCCGCCCAGCCCAGCC
>DATFCB010000462.1:0-3734 GCA_035253525.1 Pyrinomonadaceae bacterium
CGGAGAGCGTGAACAAGTACAAGGCGCTGGCGGCGGGCTTCGGCTTCGCTCTCGCGGCGGGCCTGGGCGCGCTCGGCCAGTCACGGATCGCGGCGTCGGCCGTCGAGGGCGCGGCGCGCAATCCCGGCGCGGCGGGCCGCATCCAGATCATGATGATTATCGGTCTGGCGCTCATCGAGTCGCTGGTGCTCTTCGCGCTCGTGATCGTGTTCGCGCGGCTCTAGTTGAAGCTGAAGCAGCAGTAAGTGCGGGTGATGCCTCAATTCCGGCATCGCCCGCATTTTTATGTACGTTTTCGGGGTTTCGGCGTATCGGCGCGATACGCCGCCCGGTCCGTAAGGCCGTTCAATCTCAATTTATTTGCAAATAAATTGCATCTGCGTTTGTCGCCTCCTCTGGTATAGTCCTTGCCAACTCGCGCGACTGGTGAATCTCTCCTTGCTCGAAAAATTAAAAACAGTCTCTGGCCGAGTGACGGCCGAGGGAGGATTAGACTGATGAGAAAATTAATTCTCGCTTTCGTGGTTACCATTATGGCCGCATCACTCGCGGCGGCCGATACGATCACCCTGCGCGATGGCCGCACCGTGCGCGGCACCGTGCTCGGCTTTATCAACGGCCGCTTCGCCGTCCGCCTGACGGAAAACCTTGACCCGCCGGCTGTCATGCAGACCGAGGAGCAGAGCAACCGCACGGGGTTCACCGGCTCGGGCGAAGTAGGCGATGTCCTCTTCATACACCCGCGCAGCATACGGCGCATAGAGATTGAGGGGCGCAACCTGGCCGACGCACGCACCGTGATGCGGACCGTGAGGGTCGAACTCGGGCCGAACTGGGTAGACACGGGCATAGACTTGCGGCGCGGCGAGACCGTGCGCATCCGCGCAGGCAACTACATAACAATCAACAACACGCGCATCACGCCCGCCGGAATCAGCCCGACCACACGGAACTTACCCCTCCCGAGCGCACCCGAAGGCGCGCTGATCGGTGCCATCGGTGAGGACCCTAACTACCCTATCTTTTTGATCGGGACGGACCGAGAGTTTGCCGCCGACCGCGACGGTCGGCTCTACCTGACGGCCAACCGCCATGCCTACGAAGATGCAAGCCGCGCCTTCACGGCGCGCATTTACCGCGACCTCGGATCAATCCGGCAGGCCGCGGGCAATCGGGATGACGAGAGCTTCTACGACGACCTGTTTGAGCCGGACACCACGCGACCTTCTACCGGTCGCGGGCGTCGGCGGGAGCGCAGAGACGGCGGCGAGCCGCCGCGGCCGGACGGCCCGAACACGACTGATCCCGCGAGGCGCGAAGTCAGCATCACTGTCCCCGGTACGTCGCGCGGGACTGACACGGGCCTCGACGTGCGCGCGGGCGATCAGGTGAACGTCACCGCGACCGGCACGGTCACGGCCGGCCGCCGCGTCGGCGACGTGTCGCCCGATGGCGGACGCGTCGGCCTCGGTTCAATCGTCGGGACGTACCCTGTGTCTGGCATCGGCGTCGGCGCGCTCATAGGCTACATACGCACGCCCAATGGCCAGATCACGCAGCCGTTCGCGGTCGGGAGTTCTCAGTCGCTCAACGCGCCGGTCGAAGGTCGTCTCTTCCTGCTCGTCAACGACAACGATTACAGCGACAACAGCGGGCAGTTCAACGTGCGGATTGTGAACAACAGCTCGCAGACCAATCAGCCGGGCACGGGCGGCACGGGCGGCCTCTCGGGCACACAAGGGTATGACAAGTACGTGACCGTCCAGGCCAACACGCGCGAGACGGACACGGGCATAGACGTGCGCGCCGGCGACCGCATGAGCTTCAGCGCGGGCGGCTCAGTCTACTCTCGCGGGACGGACGCCATCGCGCCCGAGGGCAATCGCTATTACGACAAGCGTGGCGAGAACTACCCCATGCCCGACGCCGCTTTCGGCTCGCTCGTCGGCTACATCCGAACCAACTACGGGCAGACAAGGCCGTTCTACATCGGTAGCTCGCAGACCATCACCGTGCCCGAAAGCGGGAGGCTCTTCCTGATGGTCAACGACAACAATTACGGTGACAACAACGGCTTCTTCCGGGTCAGGGTTTTTTACTAAACTCGCCCGGCCCTCATGCCGTACGTGAGAGGGAGACGGCGCGTCACGCTCGTCTCCCTTTCTTCGGCGCGGAGCCTTAATCCATTGTCATTGCGCGCGGCGGAAACTGTATGGTACGCTCGAATTCAAACTCATCCAGAAGCGGCGGCGAGGCGTAAACGAGTTGATGAAAAAGTGTCCGAAGTGTGGCAGGGAGTTCGAGAACGCAAACACTTTGTGTCCGGCTGACGGCACGGTGCTGGAGAAGACCGAAGACCCGCTCATCGGGCAAACGCTCGCCGGCAAATACCACATCGAGGAACTGATTAACGAGGGCGGCATGGGTGCCGTCTACCGCGCGACGCACGTTCTGATGGACAAGATCGTCGCCATCAAGGTTCTGCACCCCGCGCTCGCCGCCGACGACAAGATCGTCGCACGCTTCACGCGTGAGGCTAAGGCCGCCTCGCGCATCTCGCACCCGCACGCCCTGACGGTCACGGACTTCGGCGAAGATGAGAGCGGAGTTGTCTTCCTCGTCATGGAATACCTGAAGGGCCGCACGCTGAAGGAAGTCATCCACGGCGACGAGGCGATGCCCTTGCCGCGCATCGTCGAGATCATACGCCAGGTCTGCGGGGCGCTCGAAGCCGCGCACGGCGAGGGTGTCGTCCACCGCGACCTCAAGAGCGACAATATCATGCTCCTGGACATAGGCGGGGGCGACTGGGCCAAGGTGCTTGACTTCGGCATCGCCAAGATTACGGAGAAGGTCGGGGCGGACCCGGCGCTGACCGCGCCAAACCTGATTATTGGCACACCGCAGTACATGTCGCCCGAGCAGTGCTCGCAGGCGGCGGAGATTGACTCGCGCTCGGACGTTTACAGCCTCGGCGTCATCCTTTACGAAATGCTCGTCGGCCACGTGCCGTTCACGGGCGAGTCGCCGACGGCGATCATGATGAAACACTTGCAGGAGCCCCCGCCCTCCGTACTCGAAGAGCGCAAGGACCTGCCAGTCGCGGTCGGCCGCGTCGTCACGCGCGCGATGGCGAAGCGCCCCGAAGACCGCTTTCAGACGGTCGCGGAGCTTTCCGAAGAATTGGCCGAGGCCGCAAAAGAGCAGCCGGCCGCACAGGCCGCGTCCACCGCAGGCACGGCCGAGCGCGCGACCAACCGCATCGTCGTCACGACGGGGTCGAACGAAGCGCCGCGCAACACACACAGCGAAGACCAGGACGAGGCGACCGTCGTCAGGGCCAGGGAAGAGGTGAAGCCCGCGGTCGTCGAGTCGGAGATATTGAGCATCGCGCCTGAGACGGCTGAGCCGCCGTCGGATTTCAACCCCTGGCGCATCATGATTCCGGCCGTCGCCGGGCTGCTCGTCATCTTCGCCGTCGTCTACGCGCTGACGCGCAACTCCGCTTCGTCTGAAGCCCCGACGAACGACAACTCTCAGCCGCTGACGATTGACCCCGCGGGCCAGCCCGTGCAGCCTGCCGGGACGCCCACAGGTGAGGACGAGCGCAACATCGCGCCCAGCGCCACCCCTGCACCCGGCGCGGACGCGAACACGCAGCCCGGCGCAAACGCCAACGCGAACGCGGAGCCGCCCGCTGGCGGGAACGAGAATAGTAACGACGAGCCCGCGAA
>DATFCB010000463.1:0-6746 GCA_035253525.1 Pyrinomonadaceae bacterium
ACTTAAATTCAACCCTTTGCGCCTTTGCGCCTTGGCGTGGGTGTAATGGTTTTCTCACGCCAAGGCGCAAAGACGCAAAGGGGTTGAGTCAATTAACGGCTTGACGCAAGGCTTTCAAGTCGAACCTACCGCCAGTTCCCCACCCTTTGCTAACGGCTGCTCGGCGGCTGCCGTATTGCCGTAGACTTCGAGCGTGCGCTCGGCCATGCGGGCGACGCTGTAGTGCTCGCGGACTCCGCGAAAGCCGTTGTCGCCGAGCGTCTCACTGAGCTGCGGATTTTGGTAGAGCCTGAAGATGGCGTCGGCGAGGGCTTTTGTGTCATCGGGTGCGACGAGCAGCCCGCCCTGTGTCTGTTCGATGACCTCCGTGAACGCCCCACGCCGAGGCTCGACGACGGGGACGCCGCACGCCATCGCTTCCAGGAGGAAGATTCCCTTCGGCTCGTCGTACGTGGCGGGCACGGAGAGCACGTCGAGTCCGCGCAGGAACTCTATCTTCTGCTGCCGGTCGAGCACGCCCCTGTAATGGAACTCGTCCGCAAGCCCCCACTTCTCCATCCGCCGCGCGATGTCGTCCAGATACTTTTTATTCTCCGCGCCGAGATAGCCCGCGACCTCTAATCGCGCCCCCTGGAAATCGTTGCGCTCACGCCGCAGCCGCCCATAGGTCTCCGCCAACACGTGCAAGCCTTTCTCCGGCGCGACGCGCGCGAAGTAGCCGACGGTGAAAGGCTGCGAGCGCTCGCGCGGGCGGCGTTCGTAGCCGTCTAGGTTGATGCCTATCGGGACGACGTGGAGTTTGTTTCGGGGGATGTCCAGATAGTCCGGCATGAAGTCGGCGTAATACTGGCTGACGGCGATGAACGCGTCCACGTGTTTGACGTTCTCGCGAATCAACTCAAGCGACTCGCGCCTGTACGGCTCTTCGAGTCCGTCAAGGAACAAGTCCTCGCCTTGCAAAGTGCAGTAAACGGGACGCTGCAAGGCTTCTCTCAGAGGCTTCGCCAAACCTATCAAGAGCGTGTAGGGCAGACTGACGATGTCGGGTTTCGGTTCGTGGCGCAGCCAGTCGAGCAGCTTCACCAGTTCCTTACGCTGGTTGCCGTCTTCGCCACGGAGCATGGAGACGGTCAACTCGCCAAGCATCTTCGGGCTGGTGGAGATCGAGCGGCGCGCGGCCAGCTTCAACATCAATTTGGAATCCCAGAGGCGGTCGAGGATGCGCGGCGACTTGCGAAACAGCGGGACGTACTGTTGCAGGTAAACGCTGATGCCGCCGAAGAAGACTTTTTCCCGGCTGACGTTTCGCTCGTCCGTCAGCGTCGGCGTGTACATGGGCAGGAGCGTCACGTCGTGGCCGCGCGAAATCAACTCGGCCGCGAGCGCGTTATCGCGCAGGCACGTGCCGCAATACATGTCGGCGGCCCCGGCGGTGATGGAGAGAATCTTCATCTCGATAGGATTCTCATCTCAAACTGCGGCGGCGCGCTGGAAGGCGCGGCGCGCGTACAAATGCTCGAACAGATTCCCCTCGTGCGGCTGGTTCCAACTGACGCGGGTCGTCGGCACTGCGCCCAGGTTCAGCCGCCCCACGTCGGGAGACGCGACGAGCTTGCTTATCAACTCGTCGTCTCTCGTAATGGCCGTGACGACGAGGCTCGGGCCGAGCGCCGCCGGAATAGAGTCCTGACGGGCCTCCACGACGCTCGCGAAGGGGAAGAGGAATTCCCTGTTCGCTAAGGGGTGCGCAGCGTCTTCACAGTGAAGAATCGTCGGCAGCAGGTACGAACAGTTTTGCCACTCGACGAGCCGCCCGCCGTCCCTGTAGCTGGCCGTCACGTCGCGCGCTCCATTTTGGGCCAGGCCCTGCTCTATCCCGGCATTGATGCGCGCGGCGACATTCGCGTCCGTGAAGGGTGCTAGTTGCGCCGCCTCGTCAGCCGCGTCGCGCGGCACGATGCGCGACAGGCGTTCGGCCAGCGCCTCGCTGATTTCCTGCGCGCGCGACGGGACCCAGACGGCCGACGCGTTGATGCACGAGCGCCCGCCGTTCTCAGCAATCGAACTGACCATCACGTCCAGATACTTCTCCCAATCGTCAACGCAGTCACGGCCGATGACGACCTTGCTGTAGCCCGGCCCGTGAACCTCCACGCGCGCGTCCTCTTTCCAGAGGCCGGTCGAGCCCGCGTCGCCGAAGACCATCCCGCGCCCTGTGCGGCGCAGGATTTCGCCCGCGCCCGCGTGGTCTGTCGGGTAAAAGCTGAACGCCTCTGACGGCGCTCCCGCCTTTATCAAAGCCTGAATGACGCGGAAAGGAGTCCAGGGTTCCGCGCTTCCAGGCTTCAACACGAGCGGGATTTTCAAGGGCACGGCGGGAACCCAGAGCGAATGCACGCCCGGCGAATTATTCGGCAGCACGACGCCCAGCGACTCTGTGCGCGGGAAGAAGCTAATCGGCTGACCGTCCACTTCACCGAACCCTTCGTCGAGGATGCTCAGGTCAAGGTTCCTCGTCAGCCCCGCGAGCACGTCTTTCATCTCGGCCATCACGCCGCTGATCTTCGCCATGTTGCGGCGCACCAGGACGTGCGGCAACCCGGTCGTCGCCGAGACCTGCTCCACGTAAGCATCCGGCGTCTGACCCTCGTCGCCCAGCGGCAACTCGTCCTCATTGAAATACCGGGCCGCCCTGGCACAAATCTCCAACAACTCGGCGCACGAAAACTTCGCGAGCGCGCGGCGTCCCGTTTCCTGGTCGAGCAGGTCGCGCCGTATGAGGCCGACGTTGGCCTGGCTGACCTCCACGAACAACTCGCGCGTCCGGTGGTGCGCGACGCGCGTCACGTCCAGGCTCTTGTACGGCTCGCCTCTGCGAAGTAAGGGAAGATGAAGCATAAGAATTTATGATTAGGTGTCTCGTGCCAGTACCGCCTGCGGTAGCGGGCGCGTACTCAACATTGCAGGCCCGCCCGCTACCGCAGGCGGTACTGACCTGTGGCTTCTAATAAACTCCTTCGACGACCGTCGTTTGTAATCTTGAAAACGGCCGGACGTTGCGCACGCCGTCCCAGGGATAAAGCTCGCAGGGCGGCTCTCGCTCGGCCTCGTCGCGTTCGAGGAAGCGCGGCATGAAGAATTCTCGCGTCAGCGTCGTCAGGCAAACACGGCCCGTCGCGCCGTATTCAACCACACGGTCCGGCTCGTCCGGGTCAACGACTTCGATCATCGCGCGCGGGAGCGGCGGGTAGTAGATGATGGCGTAGTTGTCGGCCGCCTCGCGCGGCTTGTGGACGGCGAGGCCCATCAAGGTGTTGCCGTAGGTCGGCGCGAAGTAGACGCCGTCGAGCAGTTCTTCGACCGCGAAACGATGAAACTGCGGCGTCATCTCCGTGCCGCCGCAGAAGACGCCGGTGATGCCCAGTTTTTTGAGCGAGACTTTTTCGCAGAGCGCTTCCAGGAGTTTCGGCGTCGTGAACAGGCAGCGTATGTTTTCGTGCGCGCGGAGCAAGGTCAGCCCCTGCTCGACGACGTGCTGCTTGTACTGCTCGGCCATCGCGGGCTGGTTCATCTTGAGCAGCTTGATGACCCAGCGCGGGTCGAGGTCAACCATGAAGCAGATGCCGCCGCGAAATTGTGCCAGATGCTCGACGGCCAGGCGCAGGCGGCGTGGGCCGGTCGGCCCCAGGCTCAGCCAGTCTGCGCCCGGCGGGAAATACTCGTCCGGCAGAGTCTGGCTGAAGGCTTCGTAGTCGAGACGGAAATCCTCACTGCTGATACGCGACTTGGGAACGCCCGTGCTGCCGCCCGTCTCGAAGACGTAGATGGGCCGGCCTGCAAGCCCGCGCGGCACCCACCTGCGCACGGGGCCGCCGCGCAGCCATTCGTCCTGAAAAAAGCCGAACCGCGCCAGGTCCGTGTAGCCGCGGATTTCGCGGCGCGGGTCCCAACTCAAATTCTTCGCGTAGTCGAGCCAGAAGGGGCAGCCCGTCTCCGGGTTGAAATGCCACGCGACCACCTCGCGGACCCAACTGTCCAGAGCCTCGCGCGCAGCCCCGCGCCGTGTTTGAAGGTTCGATTCGCTGATAGACATGTCGCTCCGAAGATTACTAAGCACGGCGGTTTCCGTTCAACCCCCTGGATGAGAAATTACTCGGAAGACATGTAAAAAGATATTTACATGTCTCGCAATTTCGTCACCGCCGGCAATCTCCTTTACGAGACAATCGCTCCGAGGGTTGCACTTGTAGAGTTTAGACGTGAAGGCAGAGATACAGTCAGGCGGATTACTGGAGTGCGGATTCCAGTTAAGCCGTTTGTGGAAAGCGGCAATCCTGGCGGACGCGTCCACGCGGCTCGCTCGAAGCTAGAGGCGGGCGCTTTCTTCTCTTGCGGCCATCAGCTTCACCTTCTTTAGCTCCGTCCCCTTCATTCCGAAGAACGTAGCCATCTGGACAATCTGGTCAGGACTCACGAAATCTTTCGGGTCGGCACAGAATTTGGCTATCCCTGGGCCAAAACCGCGACAGCCCATCCCCTTCGGGATGCTCAGGCCGAGCCCACATTCACCGTCTTGCTGGTAGTGCGAACAGAAATCGCAAACTATCATCATGCACTTCCTTCGTGGCGTCTACAGCTCAGTGCCCCACCGGTATCCGTTGAAATTGTGTTCTCCCATGAGCATCCTTCCACGAAATGTCCAGGACGTAAGGTCTGTCTTCACCCGCCGCCACTTTAAGGCGTTCCAACTGATCGTGTGCGGGTGCCGCCGGTTTGCCGTCAATCCAGGTTTTGTGCGTCACGACCGCCTTCTCTTTCGACCCGATGGAATCCAGAGACTCAAAGCTGATATGTACTCTTGAAGGTCCGCCGCCCGGAGTCTCCTCGTCCTTCAGGAAGACGGTCAGAATCTCAACAGACCTGAGCGTCTGGTCGGTCTCATTCGTGAGTTCTAAACGAACCACTGACCCTTCATCCCTGAACCCGACGCTGAAGGTCTCTTCTGTCTTATTAACGATGCTCATAATCTTTTCTAATGCCGTCCGGGTGATTCCAGAGGGATTGAGAAGGGAGTTTGGCCTGCCTCGATTCCCGGCGATTGTATTTTAGATGTGGGATATATGTCAAATCTGGACTGTGTTTCGTAGACAATATATTGCATATGTGGTAAACACATGGGGCTTGCTAGATAGCCGCTGGTGCACGGAGGTTACGTGTTGTGATTGAGGTTCGGGTTGACGGGCTCCTGGAAGAGCAGGGGCGCTCCTTCTATTGGCTGGCTAAAGAGACGGGCATCAGCCACACGACGCTGTGGCGGCTGAAGAAGGGCAAGGCGCTCGGGATCAACTTCGCCACCCTGGAGAAGATTTGCCTGGTGCTCAACTGTCAGCCGGGCGACGTGTTGGCGGTGGCGGACGAGAGGAAACCAGCCGGGCGGAGAGCGGCGCGGGGCAAACGTGAAAGAAGGTAGGCGTTCTATGAGAAACAAATCGGAGCAGCAAACGGACCCGTCGCTCATCAGTCAGGCCAAAGCGGCGGAGATGTGTGGGATGACGCGGGCGGCGATTCACGACCTCGTCCGCAGCGGGCACTTACGTTCCCTGGAAGTGGAAGGGCGCGACCTGGTCTATCTCAAGGAAGTCGAAGCGTTCTCAAGAGAGAATGATAAACGGAGTGCGCGCGAGATTGCCGCGCCGGGGGCTGATGGCGTGACAAGCCGTTGACGAAATCTCAACGCCCGTCCGCCAGCACGCTCGCCCCGACATCAGTTCCGCACGAAAAGCCGGCCTCATACCGAGTTTTGTCCAGCTTCGGACAACAACCCTGCTTCTTTCTTCTGGATCGGATTAACTCTCCACGACGCTTAAGCGCGCGCGTGGATGAGCCTGCGCATCCGGTCCGCAAAAAGAACGTCTATCTTCTGCGGCTCAATCACCGAAGTGACTTCGCCCTGTCCGTAAGTCGAGTGCATCATGGTCTGCCCGGCGCGGTACGTGCGCGTCATGTCGTAGGGCAGGCTGGATTGCGTCGGCTGACGGCGCTGCGTGCGCCCGCTACTTTTGAAGGTGCTTTTTGTGCCACATTTCGGACAACTCACGCGCGAAATGTTCCCGGCCTTGGTGACGGAGACGACGACGTGGCCGCGCTCCTCGGCGCACACAGCGCACAATTTATCCACCCTCTCCCCGACCGTGTAAAGCTGCTTCTCCATAAAATCCCCTCTCGTTTATTTATACCTGTAAGTGATGCGACCCCTGGTCAGGTCGTAAGGCGACATCTCGACGCTGACGCGATCTCCCATCAGAATACGGATGCGGTTCTTACGCATCTTGCCGGAAATCTGTGCCAGAACGACGTGCTCGCTGTCGTTGAGGCGGACCTTGAAGAAGGCGTTAGGCTGTTTATCCACTACCACTCCCTCTGCGGGGATCAAATCTTCTCTAGACAATAAGAATTCTCCTCTGTGAGCCCTGGATTACGGGGCGGGTCGTACGGGCGACAGAAAAAGCCTCCGGCACAAGTTTTCGCCGGAGGCTTTTTCTGTAAAAGAGTCGCCGGATGCAGCAGCGATTTGTTAGTAGCGGGAATTGCCGCCGTAGCCGCCACGACCACCGCCGCCGCCGCGGTTGCCGCCGCCACCGTAGCCGCCGCGTCCACCGCCACCGCGATCTTCACGCGGCTTGGCCTCGTTGACGTTCAAAGCGCGACCGTTGACTTCCTTGCCGTTGAACTGCGTGATGGCCGCC
>DATFCB010000464.1:0-6494 GCA_035253525.1 Pyrinomonadaceae bacterium
TCGGTGTGTTCCAGGACCAGGACTCTGCGCCCGCGCCTGCCCGCATGAAACGCGCAGAAGAGTCCGGCCGCGCCCCCGC
Organism: Pyrinomonadaceae bacterium; assembly: GCA_035253525.1. Taxonomy (GTDB): domain Bacteria; phylum Acidobacteriota; class Blastocatellia; order Pyrinomonadales; family Pyrinomonadaceae; genus QHXM01. Next base: position 80 of record DATFCB010000464.1, read on the forward strand.
CGACGACTATGACATCCCACTCACGCATGAAAGAGGCCCGAGCAAGGCACCCTGAAACTCAGGACCGAAGGGCAGAGGCTTGACAACGCCTCCCCAACCTTTAACGCTCGTTCGCGACGACGGTCGCCGACCTCGCCTCCCTCTTCTTTCTCTTCTTGTCGCCGCGGAAAGTGGCGACGGCCTCTCTCGTCAGCTTGAAGATCGTGCGCCGGTTCTGCGCGATCAGTTTGAGCCAGGCGCGCTTGCCCATCTGCGGGAAGTAGATGCCGCGGAAGAAGAGGCGCGAGACCAGGTGAATGATCTGATACTTGACGTGCTGGTCCTTGATGGATTCAACCGCCTGCGCGTTCCTCTCAGGGCTGTAGGAAGCCGCCCAGGCGCTTTTGGTTTCGGACCGCGCCTCCTCGATGGACATCTTCAGGGGCTCGTGCGCCATCACGAACGGCGCGAAGTCCAGCCAGTGTTTGGGGCGCGCTAAACGTCCGGCCTTCTCCAATCGTGAGTAGAGCGGGGTCGCCGGAAACGGAGTCAACTGGCCGAAGACGGGCAGGCCCGGCGGCCACGACTCAATCTCTGAGACCGTGCGCTCGGCCACACCGACGGTGTCGTTGTCCATCCCGAAGATGAACGAGGTGATGGCGTAGACGTTGCGCTCGGCGAGGCGTTCGAGGACGGCGCGGTACTCGCCCGGCTTGCTGAAGTTCTTATTCACGTCCGCCATGTTTGCGGGGTCTATGGACTCCATCCCGATGAAGATCCACTTGCCGCCAGACTCTTTGATGAGGTCAACGAGTTCTTCGTCCTTGAGCAGGTTGGCGCTGATCTGCGCGACCCAGGGCACCTGCGCGCGGGCCTCTATGATGTCGCGCAGGAGCGACTTCGTGCGCTTGATGTTGATGGCGAGGTTGTCGTCTATGAAGAAGGCCGCGACCTGCCCGCGCTCGCGGCGCGCGCGCTCCTTCAGACGCAACAACTCTTCGACGACCGACTCGTTAGTCCGAAAGCGTATGGAGTCGCCGAAGAAGCCCGTGACGGTGCAGAACTCGCAGCCGTAGGGGCAGCCCCGGCCCGTCTCTATGGGGACGACGTAGAACGAGCCCCAGCCGCTTCCCATTCGCTTCATCAGGGGGCGCAGGAAACGCGGGATGAGACTGAACTGTTCGAGTTCGAGAGCTTCCCAGGGGATTAACGGGTAAGGTTGCAGGGTCGGCTTGCGGTCCAGTCCTTTGGCGTCGCGCTCTGGCTGGTAGATGTCTTTGAGACGACCGTGCGCGGCGTCTTCGACGATGAGCGGCCAGGTCTCGTCGGCCTCGCCGAGTGCGACGGCGTCCGCGTGGCGCTCGCCGCCGTCGCGGCCCAGCGCTTCGTCCGGCACTTCCGTCACATGCGGCCCGCCCATGACGACGGGGACGCCCGCCGCGCGGACGGCGTCCGCGACACGGTACGCCTTCGCCACCATTCTCGTCATCGCGCCGATGCCGACCAATCCAATTTTTTGCTCGCGCACGAAGCGAACTATCTCGTCGTCAGTCATCGCGCGCGCGTTGCCGTCAATGAGAATCACCTCGTGGCCCGGCGGGGTGAGCGCCTGGAGCAGGAACATCCAGAGGTGAGGCATGAAATTGCGCGTGACCCCGTTGTCAGGGTTGTAGAGTAATATTTTCATAAATCTTCTTCTGCCGGGTCAGTTATTAGGGAAAGCTCTGACGAATCCGAATCTACGCCCTGCCGGTCAAAGAGGAGTAAACAACAAAGCAAATGGCACAAGGGAGGGAGCTAAGGCACTCAACCCCGATGTCGAGCGACGAGTTGTTCAGGAAGAGTATACCAGCTTATGCGCGCCAGCGCGCATAAGAATCGGCGACTTCCGGCTGAACGGAAAAATTCTCAACCGCTCGTCAGTCGGCCTAACTTTTAGCCGCGAAATAGCACTCGCAGGCGTAGTCTTCCAGCCCAATCCTGTCCAAAATACTGATGTGGCCTCGCGAGTAGCGAATCAGCCCTTCCGTTTGCAGCCCCGTCGCGGCCGTGCCGACGCTCGCACGGCGCGTCCCCAGCATGTTGGAAATGAACTCCTGCGTAAGCGGCAACTCGTCAGACTCTATGCGGTCGTGGCACATCAACAGCCAGCGCGAGAGCCGCTCCTCCACCGTGTGTATGCGGTTGCAGGCGGCGGTCCGCCCGACCTGCTTCATCAGCGAGCGCGTGTAGAGTAGCAGTTCGGTGAGGAGCGGACTATGATTTCTCTTCAACCCCTCTTTGAAGACCCCTGACTTCATACGCACTGCGCTGCCGGCGATCTGCACGATTGCCTCCTCGAAGGCTATGTCGTTCCCCAACAGGACGGGGATGCCCACCATCCCATCTCGACCTATGAGGCCCACTTCAATTGTCGTCCCGTCGTTCATGTGCGTGACGAGAGAGACCAGGCCGTCGCCGGGAAAATAGACGTGCTCGATAACGTCGCCCGACTTGTAAAGTTTCTCGCCGGGCGGCAACTCGACCGCCTCCAGGTCGGGGAGCAGTTGGGCATACTCCTTACGTGGGAGGCCGGCGAGAATCAGGTTTTTAATCGGGGAATTTTTTTCAAGCATCAGATCATTCACAGTCCGGTCGCGCGTCTTCGTCGCGTCGAATTTGCCGGCGGCTATTCGAGATAGTGCTCGCTCATCTTCGCCTGCAACTCCGGCGGGACGGACCTCCAACTCGTGGCGCGGAGTAATCTCAGGGCCAGGTCGGGCAGGTGCACACGGCCGACATGCCAGTGTCCGGCCTGCTCCTCATAGAACCAGCAGTAAAAGGGGCCGTCGGCGCGCCTGCTGTAGAACGTGGAGCGCGCGCCGGACTCGTCCGTGCCCGAAGGATTGATATAGACCCGAAGCCCGTTCATCTTACATGTCGTTACTTTCGGGAAGCCCTTCGCTTCAATCTCAAGAATCTGCGAACTCTGATGAAATCTATAATTCCTAACAACTCCGCGCGGCCTCGTCCTGGCACCGCTGCACGAGTTTGTCGAGTAAAGAGGAGTAGTGTTCGATACTGCGGTCCGGCTCGCCCCCGGCTTTACGAATTCTCCAGTACACGGCTCTGACCAGCGCGTCCTCAACGCTCAAAATACCGCGCCGCGACAGGACGGCGGCGCGGTCGCGCCACACGTCGTCGCAGATTTGACCGAATTGCTCCGCGCTGATCGTGCTCACAGCGGCCCGCCCTCCTGCTGGCCGCCGCCGTTGTTCTCTTCGTCCTTCTCGGTGAGTCTGAAAGGTACGAGCCCTTGCTTGACCTCTTCGAGCGCGATGCTCGTGTTCCTGCGCTTCAGCGGGTCAGCCGTAATTCGCGGCGACGCGCCGCGCAGAAGCTGCTTGCTTCTCAAAGCTGCCACGACGATCAGCCTGTACCTTGAATCTATCCCCGGCCACTGCTCCTCGTTCGCCGCGCCGTCTAATGCTTTGTCTTCCATTTTGTTTGTTTCGTCCATACAGATGTCTCGGCTCCAGCGCTTCGGCTCGCCTCGGAAAGTCAGTTTTCAGTTGGGGGCAACACCGTCTTCGGGCAGGCGCTAAGAAAACTTGAGCCAATAAATGGCCGCCCCGACGAAGGCTGCAACGGCGATGACGTGCGGCCAACTGAGGGCCGAGCGATAGCAGTAGGGGCACTTCGTCTCCCAGAGTCGCAACATCCTCCCGCAGCGGTGGCAGTGCATTTTCATCGCGCTACCTCTGTTGCACCACGCCCGCCCAGCCCGTCCCCGAGCAGGTCAGACACGGGGAGGTTAAGTTGCGCCTGCCGCCCCCTTCGCACTGGCGACACGGGCCGCAGGGCTGAGCCACCAGGACTTTACCCTTCCCGCCGCAGACCAGGCAGGAGACGACGTAGCCGACGGAAATGGCCCGCTTTCCAGTCCCCGTGCACCACGCACACGTCTCCGATGTGTAACTTCGCTGCGCGCTCATCTCTCATCACCTCTCGAAATTGTGCGCCGCAACGGGGAGAGATTCACTCTCCGCGCAAAGAGGCGCGCCTGTGCCCGGCGGGGTAGCGAGCCTGAAAGATTGTTTCGGATTGAATTTCGACGTGCGACGGAGTTAGACATCGAAGCTCTCCTTGTTACAGTCGCGTTTGAAAAAACAACAGACGGCACAAGAAGAGGGCCGCGGTGGCCCGATCCCGATGTCGAGAGGTGAATTTTTTCTAAAGAACAAGAACTGTCATCTATTGACGTTCGGAGTATAGCACATGAAGGACATATAACACCCGTCGGACGGCACACGACGAAGGAGAGTGTGCGCGCTGCCTGCGTGAGGCTGATGAATGTAGGACGTTAGTTATAACCGTAGGGGCAGGGCTTGTCCCTACGGTTACATGGCCGATTGAAGACTGCTCTAGATGACGTACGGTTTTTGCGCCGCGCCGCTCCTTGAGCGAGAGCGGGCCGTCCTGCTGGTATCGGTCAGGTCTTCGATGCGCCAGGAGGTCGGCTGTCCCTTGGAACGAATCTGCCCCGTGGCATTAGTCTCATAGAAATGCATGCCGGAAAACTCCCAGTCACCAGGAGTGTAAAGAACGTACCCGCCGCGAAAGACCGCGTGCGCCACGAACTCTCTCCCGTCAGGCAAGGCGTAGATGCCCTGCTCTCTCAATTCTTTCATGCGTCTCCTTTGGCGCGGACGCGGCCGGAGTAGAGTTGCCACGTGGCGTTGGCGGCGTTCAGGCGGACGCGCTTGATCCCTTTCGCCAGTTTGAAGAATTGGAGCAGGCGTATGCCCCACCAGTTGAAATCAATCTCGTACCAGGTGAGCCCGTGGCGGGCCGAAGTCGGGTGCGCGTGGTGGTTATTGTGCCAGCCTTCGCCGAAGGTCAGAAGCGCGACCCACCAACTGTTGGTCGAATCATCGTTGGTGGCGAACCGCCGCTTGCCCCACATGTGCGTCGCGGAGTTGACGAGCCAGGTCGCGTGCAGGTTGAACGTCACGCGGAAGAAGATGCCCCACATCAGAATAGACCAGCCGCCGAGCGCGAAGAGCGCAATGCCGCAGACGACCAGAGGCGCGTAGTAAAACCGGTTGAGCCAGCGATGAAAGCCGTCCTTCATCAGGTCCGGGGCGTAGCGCCACAGGACCGAATCCTCATGCTTCTGAGCCGTGCCCCTGAGAATCCATCCCATGTGCGCCCACCAGCCGCCGTCGCGCGGCGTGTGCGGGTCGCCGGGCGCGTCCGTGTGCGCGTGGTGTATGCGGTGCGTGACGACCCAGTTGATGGCCCCGCCTTCGAGCGCGAGCGTCCCGCAGACGGTCAGGAAATACTCGACCGCCTTCGGCGTCTTGTACCCGCGATGCGTGAGCAGACGGTGAAAGCCCATGCCGACGCCCGGACTCCCCGCGACCCACCAGAGGGCGGCGGCGGCTATCAAAGCCTGCCAGCTAAACATAAAGAGTGCGGCTATCGCACCCAGATGAAAGATGATCATCCAGCTCGTCGTTATCCAGTTGATACCCGCCGCTTTGACGCTAAGACTTGATTTGCTGCTCATGAAGCTCCTGAAAATTAAAATTCCGAACCCGCCTTCATCTTTGGGGGTTTATACGGCAGAAACGTCTAAGCAACTTACCGCGCTTCTGTTTGTAATAGCCATGTGTGTTTTTTTGAATAAGAAACAACATGTTTTTGGTTCACGCGTGATGAACCCCCTAAGATTCTCAATTGAGTCTCGCGCCCGCGACCGGCTCACGTCCCGGTTCGCCTGCCATAACGTTCGACTCTTTCTTTCCAACGCGAGGCGGCTTTTGACCCGCGTGCGCCGCGCGCGGCATCCGGTTTATATGATTCGTCCGGGTTATCTATGACGACTCCCTTATACCTGGCTTCGCAGACGTAACAGATCGAGGCGCGGCCCAGGAAAGAGAGATCGAGTGGCGATTCGAAATAGAAGTGTCCGCCCCCGCAAAAAATACATTCTTCAGGTTCGGAAATATCCGCCCCTCTGGCTTCGGCAAAGACAAACCCGCAATCATCACAGGAGAACTCTCGCTCCGGTCGCTCAAGTTGAAAGCAGTTTCCCGAAAAACAGACAGGGCAAGCTATGAACACTTCTTTCTTAATACTCCACCACCGAATCTGACGCTGCGACCCCGCTCTCGTCTTAAAACTGAAAGCGCCCCGGCCTCAATCATCTCGTTGCCAGGGGCGCTTTCCATAAAGGGTCGCTGGTTATATTAAGGGTTCTTACCAGCGGTTGCCGCGATTCTCGTCGCCGTGATTGAAACGACCACCACCGCGACCACCGCCGCCGCCGCGGTTGCCGCCGCCACCGTAGCCGCCGCGTCCACCGCCACCGCGATCTTCACGCGGCTTGGCCTCGTTGACGTTCAAAGCGCGACCGTTGACTTCCTTGCCGTTGAACTGCGTGATGGCCGCC